>CAMOFS010000264.1 GCA_946613735.1 uncultured Lachnospiraceae bacterium
TTCCAAGTATGACGTTGCCTGCAGAAGGATAGTGGAACATTTTGATATAGACAAATATTTTTATGATGTAGTCGGCTCTTCCATGGATGCAAAAAGGGAGACCAAAACCGAGGTGCTGGAGGCTTTTTTTGAATTGCATCCGGACAAGAAAAAAGAACGGACGATCCTGGTGGGAGACACCCGGTATGATGCAGAGGGAGCAGCTAATGCTGGCATCAGATTTTTAGGAGTCAGCTACGGATATGGGACCAGGGAAAGTATGGAGGCTTATGATAATATAGGGATTGTAGACAGTGCGGAAAAGATATATGGGGAGGTAAAAAAATCATGAACTGATCGTGTTGCATTATTGTTGCAGTTGTTGTGTTAGAATAACATCGGAGCGACATTCTGCTTGCTCCGGAGAGAGAGGGAGTTTAATATGAAGTTTACAGGGATTGGTGACCAAAACTTTGACGCGTTTTCTAACCTTTTACCGGGGGTTGGATTGTCGCAAGATAAGATGTATATCGGTGCGATAGAGGATGATACTGCTGTCGGTGCCGGTGAGTTTTCGAGTGACGGAGGCTTGCTGGTGCTTGACAGCATTTTTGTTGTGGACAGCTATCGCAGACGGGGTATAGCCTCGGCTATGTTCAACGAGATCTCATCCGCTGCCGAGTCAGCGGGAGCCGGCGGTATCTGGGCAGACTATCCGGGCAGCGAGGAGCTGGATGCCTTCATGGAGGCCTGCGGTTTTGTTACCATGGAGGACTGCTCATTTTACCAGGTGTCCATCAGGGATATCTTAGAGTCGGATACCTCCCAGGAGATCTTTGCCCGGATCGTGGAAAAGCCGGAGGATGGCATAAGGTCATGCTCTTTTTCAGATCTTTCATCGGCACAGCTTAACAACATAAAAAGCAGACTGGTGCAAAATGATATCACGGATGTGGATAAGATGATAGCAACCCTGCCGGATCCGGAGACCAGCATCGCAGTATTTAAGGATGCAGGACGCAAGGAGATAGGCGCAGTTTTGATAACAGATGCCACCGGAGACTTCGTGACCATAAAGTATATGGCCAATATGGGTGGCAATCCTAAGGATTTTGCCCTGCTGCTCAAGTATTTTTACAAGATGACCATAAAAAAGCACCTGACCTACAAGACACTTTCGTTTTGTACGGCAGAGCAGGAGATAAAGCAGATAATCACGAAGTTTGCGGGACATGAGCTTACTCCCACCGGGAGTATGATGGTGGCGTATAAGAATCTGTGATGACAGATGAGTGAAGCCGGAGATACCGGCAATGGGGAGGAGAGGAACATGAGTGTACAGGATAAAAAAACCACGGTAGCGGCTGAATTGCATGCCGGGACTGCCCAGGCAGAGGAAAGCTTTGATATTTCGGAGTTCAGACTCAAGAACGATCCTATGTTTGAACGCGTTAAGCGTGCAGATTTTAAGATCACGGATATGGCCCCTTGGATGGCTTACGGTTATGACGTTGTTCCTGACAAATCTTTTGTGGAGTCTTCCTATGAGAGATCCAGGAAGCTGGCTTTCACCAAGGACAGCCTCATGGATTCCCACAGGATCAAGCGCAAAAAGCACTATATGGATAAGGCAGTGAATCAGATCTCTGCCAATAAGCAGATATATGAGCTGTTTACGGACAGACAAAGTGCGCAGGACCAGTTTAGCAGATTACAGGCCCAAATCAGTATCGCTGAGTCAGATGTTGCTTTTATACAGGACTGGTGTACCTATAATCTTATCGATTCCAATGGCAGGAGTGTACGGACCGCCAGGCTGGTTAATGTATTATCCGATGACCAGACAGTAAAAAAACAAGCAGCACAGGAAATGGCAGATGAAATTATGAGCCATGATCCCGCAGACCTGGAGTACAAGGATGACGATGAGTTTTTGAGCAAATTCCAATCCTCGTTTAGAAAACTGTGTGCTTTTTCCAATGCACAAAAGATCATTGACATCTTAGATGACGGAACCAATCCCGACGGGATAGCCGCCCTAAAGGCCAGAGTAAAAACATTTGCTGACATCAGGGCTGACTATGAGACCAGGATACAGATCATGGGGTCACCCTACTATGCCCTTTTGCTCGAGGACGATCAAAAGGATGCCCGGTTTGAGAAGCTCAAAAGTGAGCAGGCAGGTAAAGAAAGCGTTATGGCTTATTTTGCAGCCATAGAAAGAAAAAAGACCCTTAAGTTCGGCAGCGGCGTAAGTGCCGCACAGCTGGAAGCAAGGTATCTTAAGGAGGAGGAACAAAAGGCCCACGACGTGGAGTATGTCGTAGAAGACAATATGATGAGACAGGCCCACGTCGCCATGGAGGAGCTTTTAAGTGAGCTGACCCAACAGGACGTAAGCAAATGGTCCTTCAGATATACCAACACCAAGGAGATGCAAAGAGTAAGGGCTGCCTATGCCAGCCTGGATAATATGCTTGGTGTGCCCGTTACACGTGGCCCGCAGTTTGCAAGCCACAAGGGTGCCATTTCCCGGGTATACCAGGAGATCATAGACAGTTGCACCAGTTACAAGACCCTGCTTTCCGGCAAGACCTCCGATACGGACAAGCACAGGGTGGAGCTTATGACCAAGATCATAGAGCAGAGCACTCTGGAGAAGGCCGCCATAGAGAGCCTGACGGAGAGAGAGCTTTTAGGCGAGGAGGAAAAGAAAACCGGACAAAAGGAACCCTACAAGATGACCTGGACGGATGCCATCTATAACATCCGTGCCTTGAAGATCGATGTGGCAGATCCCAATGTTACAGTGACCGGGGCCGGCTCATCCGTTGTCTACAGGATGGGGCAGATGTACGGCAGATCCAGCTATGTTAAGCGCTCGGAGCGTCTTGTTCCCAATGGTGAATTTGAGATACAGGCTGTGGCCCAGCAGTATTCATCTGCTGAGGATCCCCATTTT
>CAMOFS010000265.1 GCA_946613735.1 uncultured Lachnospiraceae bacterium
TCATCCACTGCGGTGGGTGCATGATCACCGAGAGGGAGGTAATGTATAGGATGAAATGCGCCATGGATCAGAGCGTGCCCTTTACAAATTACGGCACCGCCATAGCACAGATGACCGGAGCACTGGAACGGAGTATCCGTGCGGTTGGATATAGTATTTAAAGAGATTCTTCGGGCCAAAGCCCTCAGAATGACAGATTGGACTGATGCGAGGCTTTCCGCTGTCATTCAAAGCGAAGCGAAGAATCTTATAAGGAGGAAAAATGTACGACCCTAAATCACTGAAGGCGGAGGAATTCATCGACGACGAGGAGATCCGCGCCACACTTGAATATGCAGAAGCAAATAAGAATAACGAAAAGCTCATAGACGAGATCCTTGAAAAGGCAAGGCCCATCCCCACCGAAACGGGCTGTGTATGCAAGGGGCTTACACACCGTGAGGCATCTGTGCTTTTAGCCTGTGAGATCCCGGAAAAGATCGAGCGTATGTATGATATAGCAGAGGAGATCAAGCTGGCGTTTTACGGCAACCGCATCGTCATTTTTGCGCCGCTTTACCTTTCAAATTACTGTGTCAACGGATGCCTCTACTGTCCCTATCATCTGAAGAATAAAAACATCCCCAGGAAAAAGCTGACCCAGGAGGAGGTAAGGGCGGAGGTCATCGCCCTTCAGGATATGGGCCACAAGAGGCTTGCCATCGAGGCGGGCGAGGACCCGGTGAACAATCCCATCGAGTACATTTTGGAGTGTATCGACACCATTTATTCCGTACATCATAAAAATGGAGACATCCGCAGGGGAAATGTAAATATTGCCGCCACCACCGTGGAGAATTATAAAAAGCTCAAGGACGCCGGTATCGGCACTTATATTTTGTTCCAGGAGACCTATCATAAAAAGAGCTACGAGAGACTCCATCCCACCGGCCCCAAGCATGACTACGCCTATCACACAGAGGCTATGGACCGTGCCATGGAGGGCGGCATAGACGACGTG
The DNA here is from genome assembly GCA_946613735.1 of uncultured Lachnospiraceae bacterium. The sequence goes on from CAMOFS010000265.1 coordinate 1,001, forward strand.
GGACTGGGCGTGCTCTTTGGACTTGAGATGTATAAATATGAGTTTGCAGGACTTATCATGCATGCTGAGCATCTGGAGGCTGTCCATGGCGTAGGCCCCCATACCATCAGTGTACCCAGGGTGAAAAAGGCCGATGACATCGATCCCGATGAGTTTGACAACGGCATAGATGACGAGACCTTTACCAAGATAGCAGCCTGCATCAGGCTGGCGGTACCCTATACCGGCATGATAATCTCCACTCGTGAGACCGAGGAGGTAAGGGCGAAGATGCTTCGTGTGGGTATCTCACAGGTCAGCGGCGGTTCCCGTACTTCAGTGGGAGGCTACACCGAAGAGGAGCGCCCACATGATACGGAGCAGTTTGATGTATCGGATCAGAGGACGCTTGATGAGGTGGTGCACTGGCTTATGGAAAGCGACCATATTCCCTCCTTCTGTACTGCATGCTACAGGGCCGGCCGTACCGGTGATCGCTTTATGGAACTTTGCAAGAGCGGTCAGATTCTAAATTGCTGTCATCCCAACGCACTCATGACCCTGGCGGAATACTTGGAGGACTATGCTTCTCCTGAGACTAAAAAAGCGGGATATGAGATGATAGAGCGGGAACTGAAAAAGATCCCTAAGGAAAATGTCCGCCGCACCGCGGAGGAAAACATCGAAGCCATCCGAAACTCAAACCGCAGGGATTTTAGGTTCTGATACCTTGTTTTTTTAAGACTATAAACGTATAATGATACGTGGCTGCAAAGTTGCAGTCACGTATTTTTTATTTCAGGAGGAATATTACTATGTTTGGTTTCGGAAGTATGATCGAAAAGCTTAAAAAAGATCCTAAGACGATCGTTTTTACAGAGGGCAGTGATCCCCGTATTTTAGAGGCGGCATCCCGTCTTTTGGCAGGTACATTTTTAAAGCCCATTCTTTTGGGTAACCCCGATGAGATCAGGGCAGCAGCAGAGGAGGCTGGCTACAATATCAACGGCGCTACCATCATCGATCCTTTGAACTACGACAGGTTTGATGAGATGGTTGATCTTTTCTGCGAGCTCAGAAAGAGCAAGGGCGTGACACCCGAGCAGGCAAAGGGCATCCTTGCCGGTGCCAACTATTTTGGTACCATGCTGGTAAAAATGGGGGTGGCTGATGCGCTTTTGGGCGGAGCTACATACTCCACAGCAGATACTGTAAGACCTGCTTTGCAGCTTATCAAGACAAAGCCCGGTAATTCGGTTGTATCATCCTGCTTCATTTTGGTACGTCCCTCTGCTACAGGTGACAATGAGGTTATCGCCATGGCAGATTGCGCCATCAACATCAATCCCACAGAGGACGAGCTGGTGGAGATCGCAGGCGAGACAGCAGAGTGTGCAAGAGTATTCGGCATCGATCCCAAGGTTGCTTTCCTTAGCTACTCCACACTGGGATCAGGTAAGGGTGAAGATGTAGATAAGATGAGAAATGCTACAGCAAAGGCAAAGGAGAGATATCCTGAGCTGCCCATCGACGGCGAGATGCAGTTTGATGCAGCTGTTTCACCCCGTGTAGCAAAGACAAAGTGCCCCGGATCACCGGTTGCAGGACATGCCAATACCTTTATCTTCCCAGATATCAATGCAGGAAATATCGGATACAAGGTAGCTCAGCGCATGGGTAACTTTGATGCTTACGGCCCCATCCTTTTGGGACTCAATGCGTCCATCAATGATCTGTCTCGTGGATGCAATGCCATCGAGGTTTACTCCATGGCTATCATTACAGCTGCATTAGCATAACATTAAACGGTCGGCCGTCCGGCCTCTTTATGATTATGAAAAAAGGAGAATACTATGGGAGTGTATGAGAGACTGGAGCGGGCACTGGCGGATGTGAGAAAGCAGACGGACTTTGTTCCGAAGGTGGCGCTGGTGCTGGGCTCAGGACTGGGTGGATATGC
>CAMOFS010000266.1 GCA_946613735.1 uncultured Lachnospiraceae bacterium
TGTCTCCCCTGACTATGACCGCTCCGTCATGAAGCGGCGTGTTCTTTTCAAAGATATTTATCAAAAGCTGACGGGATAAAAGGGCGTCCACCTCAATGCCGGTACGCTCATATTCCGTAAGTTGTACATCCTTTTCGACCACGATAAGGGCTCCGGTTTTTACGGCTCCCATCTCGTAACAGGCCTTTACCAGGTCCTGAAGGGTCCTGTCGGAAAAGCGCTTACCCACATCCCTGCCGGCAACCACGGGTATCAGCCGGTTCATCCAGTTAGATCGTCCCAGTCTCTCAAGGGCAGCACGAAGCTCAGGCTGAAACACCACAATAAGTGCTATCAGTCCGGCACTGACCAGCTTTTCTCCAAGCCAGAGGATGGTGTTCATCTGTAAGGCCGCCGCCACGATGAAAAAGACTACCACGATGACAATGCCGCGAAGCAGCATAAACGCCCTGGTATCCTTGATCCAAACCAGGATCATGTAAAAAAACATGGCGATCAGCACTATCTCCACACCATCTATGACATGGAAATGAGGGATACTCAAATTGAAGTAATCCCCCAGAAAAGTGTTGAGATTATTGAATGTCTCACTCAAATGTCTTTCCGCCCTTTCCTAACTGCGCTGTATCCTGTGTCGTTATCTTTTTGATCTCCTTTGACTCCTGTGCAAGTCTGATCTTGGGTACAGCAGTAACATAATAATAATACTCATCATCCTCAAACTGAACCTTCTGGGCCCTGTTGTAATCCAGATCCAGTACAAGATAGTTTGTGGCAAAACCTATAACAAGAACTATAAGGTTCCCTCCGATAAGCCACGGGATCTGGGAATTACGGGCTGTCAAAAGATATCCGGTCAAAAGGATGAGGAATTCCAAAACCACTCCCACAGCCACAGCAATAAGCCATGAATGGGCTATCTTTAAGTTCCTGATGGAGTATACTGCCAAAAACATCACCACAAGTGCAGTGAGGTATACGTAAAACATCACATTGGTCACCATCCCCTCGGTGAGGATGTCTAAGACGGAAATAGAGTCCTTGGAATCCAACAGCTGTGGCGCATGATCCTTTACGCTCTTTAAATAATATGAAATGGTGGCTCCACATATTACGGTAGTCACCTCATTGGCCTTTCCCAAAAGCCCCGACTGGAGCGGAAGCAGATATGGCACATGCAGCTGATATGCCACGGTAACCCCCGGAAGGTTCTGATAGTCCCGGCCGTGGTATACTCCGCATAGAATGTAAGATACCACAAAAAACACTACTGCCACCAATGCCACTATCCTGGACAGCGATAAAAGCTCCAGTATCAAAAATATCTCCACCACAAGTGCCATGGCACTGACAGGCACAAGAGAACAAAGCACTGCGATGACCACGTGCAACCACAGATGAGACAAAACCTCGGAATATCCAAAGCCTGACGCAATAACCTCAAGTGCAATAAGGGTGATGATGCCTTTGAAAACCCTGTCCACCCATACCTCATGGGTCATTATGAAATTCCTAAGCTGCTCACGCAGCTTCATAAAAAAAGTCACATCAAATCCTCCATGGTCTCCATGGAAATAGTGGGAGACCGGTTCTCCTCCTCCTCAATGTAGAGCTCCTCAAGCTCCTTTAGATCTGCCATCCTTCGCTCGATGACAGCCCTGCCCACCTTGTATCTCTTTGCGGCTTGCCGCCTGGTAAAAAAGATATATAAAAAAAGGTGGAACAAATACCCCAATATGGCCAAAACCCCGATCAAAAGGATCAAGGTCTCATCTATATTTACTATGACCGAGTTGAAAAGCACGGCCATGACACCAATAAATATCGCCGCATAAGTAATAGTGCCTATGATAAAAGCAACCACACCATAAGCGCCCATATAATCCTTTTTTGAAATGTTGGCCACGGGAGCGTAATACCTTGCATCATTCTTCTCATCCATGGCCATCCTTGTCATCTTTATGACCCGCTTTTCACTAAGCATATCCCTGTCTCTTAAAAAAGCCGCCGCAAAAATAGGCGGCGGCTCGTTTTATCTCTTAAATCTCATCTTGTCCGAATCATGCATCCTTTTAGGCTCCGGAGCCTGTGCCTGAGGCCTTTTAAAAGCAGATGAAAGACTGCTTGCCATAGTGTTCTTGCACTTTTCACAGAAGCGACCTGTCCTGATGGGGTCTCCACAGTTCTCGCATTCAAGCATAATGGGTGAGTCTTTGGAAAACTCCAGCCGCTCCTCCCTGACCCACTGGTTGATCTGCTGAACTGAGACCTCACACTCGTCGGAGATCTGTTGAATGTTGGAATGAGGGTTTTCCCGGATATAATCCCTTACTTTTTCAAAATCCTTTTCTGCATTTTCACGGCAGATCGGACATACAGATGGTCCTCCCAGGTAGTTGAACATCCTACCGCAGTTTCTGCAATTTCGAACATCCATAAATCAAAACCCTCCCACATTTCTAGCCTGCTCCAATACATATGCAAAACGAAAAGACCCGGCAGCCGAACCCCTCGGCCAATGCCTTAGCCGCCTCGTTTACTGTAGTGCCCGTGGTGTATATATCATCAACCAACAGCACACACTCAAATTTTACACCACTTTGCCCTATTTTAAAAGCATTTTTGAGATTTTTTTGGCGATTTTCCCTGTCTAAACCCTTTTGTGGGATCGTATTTTTAACTCTCTTTAAAATATCCGGCTCCATAGGGATCGACATCAGTATGGAAAGCCGCTTTGCAAACTCCTCTGCCTGGTTGTATCCACGGGCCTTTTTCTTGTCGGCGTACATGGGAACAGGCACTATCACATCAGGAGCCACGTCAGAAAGCCAGGTCTTGTTATTCTCGAAGGAAACTCTAGCCAGCGTCCGGGCATACACCCGTCTGCCGGAATACTTGAAGCGGTACATGGCCGTCTTCATGGGACCTGTATATAAA
>CAMOFS010000267.1 GCA_946613735.1 uncultured Lachnospiraceae bacterium
CTGACAGTCTCCACCACTGGTAAGAATTCCTATCCTCAGCATAAAACCCCTCCTTCTTTTAACTGGATTCCTCGCCTGCAAAGATTCTTCGCTTCGCTCAGAATGACATGAGAGTCTTAACGAATTCAGAAACTTCGCTAAGCAGCATTCTTCGCTGCGCTCAGAATGACAATTTACTTAAAAAGCCATATATACTTCACTGCAAACGAAACGCTTCACACTCTCATTCTACAATAACTGTCACAATTCCTCAATGATTTTTCTGATAAAGTCGTAAACCCGGGCTACAGAGGAGACTGACAGGTGCTCATCGGGTGTATGGATGTCAAAAATGTCAGGTCCAAAGGACACTGCATCCAGCCCCGGCATCTTACCGGCAAAAAGACCACATTCCAAGCCTGCATGGATAGCCTTGACTGCCAGCTCATTTCCGGTCATCTCTCTATACACTGCGCTCATTTTCTCCCTGAGGGGCGAATCCGCCACATACTCCCAGGCAGGATACTCACCTGTTACCCTTACCACGGCTCCATTTGATGACGCCAAAAAGATCATCCTCTGTCTAAGCTCATCATACGCCGATGCCACAGAACTACGAAGGGAATACCCAAATTCCACGTATTTCTCAAATGTCTTAGTAATACCAAGATTAAGTGAGGTCTCCACCAGCCCGTCTATATCCCTGCTCATTCTTTGGATCCCGTTGGGCATGGATGATAAGATCGATAGTATTGCCTCAGTGGTCACACCATCCATAGGGGCATCCCCAGTCTCCATCGGTTCACATTTTACAAATAATCCTGTATCTGTTCTTTTGTACTCCTCACTTATGCTTCTATTCTCTGACTCTATTATCCCCAAAAGCTCACTCTCATCCACCTGTGAAGAAATGGCAATGATAGCCGAAGATTCCCTGGGAATGGCATTATCCTTACTTCCACCCTCTATGGAAACCAGCCTCCATTCTCCTATGGGATTAGAGTGTACCCCATGTTCTGAGCTGATTTTTAAAAGGCCCAGATTGTTTACACTCCTTAATACCCTTCCCAAAAGCACCGTGGTATTACCTGTGCCCTTGTCTATCTCGGCTCCGGAATGGCCGCCCTTTCCACCACCTACGGTTATGCGATATCTTCGATCAAACCCCAACAGATTCCATCTCGCCACATCCCGGCATACGTGCAGTGTACCTCCTCCGGCACAACTGGCCAGGCACTGTCCCTCCAGCTCACTGTCAATATTTAAAAAGATCCGTCCCTGAAGTGGCGACACATCGATACTGCGAGCACCATCCATACCCACCTCTTCGGCTACCGTGATCACTACCTCCAGTCTGGGATGTCTGAGTGTATCATCCTCTAAAAGTGCAAGCGCATAAGCCACCGCTATTCCGTCATCTCCTCCGAGAGTCGTGCCACGGGCTGACAGGATATCTCCCTCCAGCACCAGATCCAGCCCCTCTTTTTCCATATCCTTGTCACAGTCGGAGACCTTTTCGCATACCATATCCATATGACCCTGGATCACGATGGCAGGCTTTTCTTCATAGCCGTCAGTTGCTGGCTTTATGATGATGACATTCAGCTGTTCATCCTGTATATACTCCAGTCCATGCTCCTTGGCAAAGGACACCAGATAATCGCTGATAGCCTTCTCCTTGTATGATGGTCTGGGTATCTTTGAGATCTCTTCGAAATAATAGAATACTCTTTTGGGTTCTATGTTTTCAAGCATGGTTTCCTCCTTATAAAGATCCTTCGCTACGCGTTACATCACCTTTACAACTGCACCTATTGTTGCAACCAGGGAGCTTGCCACTACTATGATCTGGAAGGGCAGTTTGCCAAACACTCCACAGATGGGGGCGGCGCCCTCACGCCTGCGGCTCCTGTTATATGAGATGATTATTCCTATTCCCGTAAGCACCTGTATCACGGAGGCCAGTCTGGTAAAGCCCACAAAGGTCTCCACCCCGATCAGTGCCAGTATCAGGCAGGGTACGGTAGCCAAAAGATAGCTAACCCTGATACTCCATTTTGTCTGCTCGTGGACAATGTCACGTAGGTTTAAAGTGTTTGCCCAAAATGAGGTGGACAGTGCCAGAAGCGAGAAAATATATCCGATGATGGCAACCCAGCCTCCCAGATGATCGGCCAGATCCACCAATGCTCCATTTTCGGTGATCCTTGTTCCCGCACCTAAAAGTGTCATAAAGGTGATCAGCAGTATCAGACCAACATTTATCCCGGTACCGGCTGCTATGGAAGCCCTGATACGTCCGGTGTTGCCCTTCAGTCCCTTTACCACCTGGGGTACAGACATGACTGCCGACAGAGAAAAGGCCACCATACTGTAGAGTGCCAGGATGTTATTCGACGCTACAAAGTGATTGGGCAGGGGCGACATGTCTGACAAAAGAGTCGCCACCAGAAGTATACCTATGACGCCTATCATGGAAAAAACGGAGATCTTTTCACAGATACCCACCAGCTTCATTCCAAAATTCACCACCAGGGCAGCCAGAACATAATACAACAGCATACCGATGATCCGGGGCATTCCGAACCATGATGAAAAAACTGCCGCCGCTCCGGCGATGAAGCCGGCCACATTTACCAGCACAGACATAGCCAGAAGGCCAAAGGCGATCCAGGTAGCTATCTTTTTAAACTTGCCGGTGAAAAGCTCCTTTTCAAAGCATGCGATAAACTGAGCTCCGTCGTTGTTGTAGGACAGCTCAGCGATCATGTAATGCATGATGAGATTGATACCGTATGCCAGAGCTATGATCCACAGCATGTCCCACCAGCTGTTACGTGAGGCCAAAAAAGGCACCGACAGGATACCGGAGCCCACTCCGTGTCCTACTATGATACTTGTGGCTTCGAAAAAAGTCAGTTCGGCTTCGCCGTGGATTTCTTTTGACATA
>CAMOFS010000268.1 GCA_946613735.1 uncultured Lachnospiraceae bacterium
CCGAAGAATCTTTTCCACAATTTTAGACCATTTAGGCCAGATATACAATATAACACTTGCAAGTATTTTCTACTTTACTATAATTATATGAGAGGTAATGCGTCATGGGACTTGACCTTTTGTACGAGCATGACAGGCAGCGGATCGCCGGCTATCAGACACGCATCGACGAGCTTTTGGCAGAGGAGGCTGATATCCTGGAGGCACTTAAGTGCACCGACGGCGACGGGCTGGATATGCTTTTGATAAAAATACGTGCACACGAGGCCTTAGGCACGCGGCTTTTGGAGCAGATAAGATCGGATTCCAAGGAGCTTTCCGGTGAGTATCTTACCGCCACGGGCGTATATGAGGCTACGGTGGAGAGTATCCTGGCGCGTTTTTTAAAGCTTCGGGAGATGACCGCTGAGGCGGCGGAGGCCTTTGATACTGCCGGTGCCACAGGGGCGGCGGCCGAGAGGATAGAGGCACTTAGGGCATTTGCAAAGAAGCTGTAAGGAGAGTTTTTTGGATAACAAATTTCGCTATGGAAAGGTGATCCTTTTTACCGTGCTGGTTCTGGCAACGGTGGTGGGACTTATGGGTGCGGCCGCAGCGGAGGACACGCTTATCATCTACTACGGCGTGGCTGCCTATCGCACACTTAATTCTGTACTCAAGGTTCTGTGTGGCATTTTTATCGCAGGAGGTATAGCTTCAGGAATCGTTGAGGGCAGACGTTATGGCCTTGAACAAAAAAAAGAGGCCGAGCGCATCGCTGCGGATGAGGAAAAGCTTTTGGCAAATGACAGACAAAAGCGTGAGCAGGAGTCAGTGCTTTCTGTGTCCAAGCGGTTGGATGAGACCAATATCCGCGGTGAGCTTTCCTCCAATATGCAACAGGACTGGAACGGCTTTGAGGTTGGTATCAAAAAGCTTATCGGTCAGTCGGAGAGGATGGATGATCTCCAGGCAAGGCTGGGCGAGCTTTTACGCAAAAACGGCGCCGACAAGCTGGATGACGCCGAGGATATTTTGGACAGGGTGGAGCAGGGTATGCTCAAAAACATCCGCAAGGTTCTTAACTACATGGAGATCGGATCAAAGGACAGATCCGAGGACTGCAAAAAGGTTGGAGACAGCATAGAGGAATGCATCCGGGAGAACGAAGAGCTTTTGGAGAACACCTCCGGCTTTTTACTTTCACTTACCGACTATCTCAATTCCCAGGGAGAAAATGACAGAGACGAGCTTGCTACACTTTCAAGCTATAAGGACATACTGATCCAGAGTACAAAGACCAGGTGACAGTGATCTTAATATGAGGAGGAGACGATGAAAAAGAGATTATTATCACTCGCACTTGCCGCAACCATGCTTATGCTTACGGCATGTGGCGGGGATGTCATCACCAAGAATTCCGGGCGTGGCAATGCACTGTCCTATGATGACGCCAAGACAGAGCTGGAGAGCCTGCTTAAAAAGGTGGATGTTTCCACGGTGGAAAGCCCTACCATGGACATCTATTCCGAGCAGTCCACCGAGGCGGATGCTCTGGCGGATATCAGCACCTTCCCTATTATGGTGGAGGGCAGAGGCGATATCGACATCGAGGTGGCGGCAGCTACAGAGATGAGTGCAGATGCGCCTGATGACTGGCTCAATGTTGTGGCGGAGCGCTTCAACAAAGAAGGATATGAGATCAACGGGAAAAAGGTCTCTGTTTCCGTAAGGAAGATCACCTCCGGCGAGGTGGTGACCTATATCAATGCAGGAGTCTATGAGCCTGAGGTGTACGTGCCCAGTAACTATGCATGGGGACTGATGCTTGAGGCATCCGGAGTCAATATCGAAAAGATCGAGGACCGTATCGCGGGCAATACCGCCGGTCTTCTTATCAAGCAGGATGTGTACGACACCTTTATTTCTGAGTACGGAGAGGCCACGGTGGCTAATGTGCTTACGGCTTCCATCAATGGTAATTTGACCTTTGCATACACTAATCCCTACACCTCCAGCACGGGTCTTAACATCCTTACTGCCATGCTCAAGTCCTTTGATGAGAACGACCCGTTGTCTTCCAAGGCCAGCGAGGCGCTTTTGGAATATCAGAAGAATTCACCTCCCGTGGCCTACACCACCGCAGTGCTGCGTTCCCAGGCCAGCAAGGGCGTTATCAATGCTATGGTCATGGAGGAGCAGGCATACGTCAACACACCCGAGCTTCGGGACTATGTATACATCCCCGCAGGCATCAGGCACGACCACCCTGTATATACCTTTGACTGGGATACGGATGACGAGAAACAGGCGGCTCAGATGTTTGTGGATTATTGTAAAAATGAGAATAACCAGAAGCTGGCGACGGAAAAGGGCTTCAATCTCCATGACGATTACAAGAGTCAGGATCCCGGACTCAATGGTACTCAGTATGTATCCGCCCAGAAGGTATGGAAGCAGAATAAAAACGGCGGTAAGCCCATTGTGGCAGTGTTCATAGCCGATGTATCCGGCTCCATGGACGGTGAGCCTATCAATTCACTCAAGGATTCACTGGTGAAGTCTTCGGTCTATATCGGAGAGGAGCACTACGTGGGACTGGTGAGTTATTCATCGGATGTTACTGTAAACCTCCCCATCGCCCAGTTTGATCCCACCCAGCAGGCATACTTCTCCGGCGAGGTGAAGAACCTCACGGCTTCAGGCGGTACGGCTACCTATGATGCTGTTTTGGTGGCTATGGACATGATAGAAAAGAAGCTGGCGGAAGTACCCGGAGCCAAGCCTATGATCTTCCTTTTGACGGACGGCGAGCAAAACGAGGGATACTCACTTAATCGTATCTCCGGCATCGTGGGAGGGCTGCAGGTGCCTGTATATACCATCGCTTACAACTACAGCGGTGACGGCGATCTGGAAAGGATCTCGGGTATCAATGA
>CAMOFS010000269.1 GCA_946613735.1 uncultured Lachnospiraceae bacterium
GGGTCGCATGAGTGATGGCAGCGAGGAGATCCTGGAGTCCATCCGGGCCGGCTATGTAAGCTATGTGATAAACACACGGGCGGTGCTTTCCGGTATCCATTATGAGGACGGAGCCGAGATAAGGCGCTGTGCGGTACAAAACGGTGTGACCACCTTTACGTCACTCGATACTGTACGCATACTTTTGGACGTTTTGGAGGCTACTGTGCCGGAGATTGCTACCATATCATAAAAACTGCGCCGTTTGCGTACGGACAGGTTAATATCAAGGAGGGAATATGTACACTATCAACAGCAACTACAGTAAGATCCCGGGAAGCTACCTTTTTTCCGATATTGCAAAGCGGGTGGCGGCTTATCGGGAAAGCAATCCCGATGCCGAGATCATAAGGCTTGGAATAGGGGATGTGACACAGCCCATAGCACCCACCATCATTGACGCCATGCATAAGGCAGTTGATGAGATGGGTTCGGCAGATACCTTTCACGGATATGCGCCGGATCTCGGCTATGAGTTTTTGCGCACTGCCATAGCAGAGCAGGATTACAAGAAAAGAGGCGTATCCATAGATATCGATGAGATCTTTATCTCCGACGGTGCAAAGAGCGACTCCGGCAATATCCAGGAGCTTTTTGGTACAGACAACATCATAGCAGTTACCGATCCCGTATATCCGGTTTACGTGGATTCAAACGTTATGGGCGGCCGCTGCGGTAACTATATCAAGAGCGAAAACCGTTGGAGTGATATCGTATACCTCCCTTGTACTGCAGAAAACGGCTTTGTCCCCGAGCTGCCCCACAAGACTCCCGACATTATCTATTTATGCCTTCCCAACAATCCCACCGGCACGACACTGACAAAGAGCCAGCTTCAGGAATGGGTGGATTACGCCATAAAAAAGGATGCGATCATTATATTTGATGCGGCATACGAGGCCTATATTTCCGAGGATGACGTGCCTCACAGTATATATGAGTGTGAAGGCGCCAAAAAATGTGCCATTGAGATACGCTCGTTTTCCAAGAATGCAGGCTTTACCGGCGTAAGGCTGGGCTTTACCGTGGTGCCTAAGGAAATAAAGTGCGGAAACACCTCACTTCATGATATGTGGGCCAGACGCCACGGCACAAAGTTTAATGGTGCTCCCTACATCATACAGAGAGCAGGAGAGGCGGTATACACTGAGGCGGGCCAGCGTGAGATAAGAGAGCAGATCGCATATTATATGAAAAATGCCACCATCATTAGAGAAGGCCTTGAAAAAGCAGGGTATAAGGTGTATGGTGGGATAAATGCACCCTACATCTGGCTTAAGACTCCAAAGGACATGACATCCTGGGATTATTTTGACTATCTTTTGAGCGAGAAGCATATAGTAGGTACCCCCGGCTCCGGTTTTGGCCCCAGTGGCGAGGGATATTTCAGGCTTACGGCCTTTGGTTCCCTTGAAGATACAAAAAAAGCCATCGGACGGATTGCCGGATAGACTAATAATGAGAGGATACTTTGCCTATGCTTTATTCCAGTTTTGGTATACTGGCATTAGTGCTGCATGTGATCATAAACTATGACGTCATCATAAAGCCCGATTACCGGGCGGAATCTTTGCGCCCTTATCGCAGATTCCTTATCAGCCTTTTGGTTTTTTATATTCTTGATATTTCCTGGGGCCTCATTTACGATACCGGTATAGTTCCCCTGGCGTATGCAAATACTGTGCTGTTTTTTTCATCCATGGTAGTCACCCTGACGTTGTGGACGCGGTATGTGGTAGCCTACCTCAACAAAAAAGGGATGTTCAGCAGGTTTTTAACCTATTCGGCCTGGATTATTTTGGCGTATGAGTTTATAAATCTAATCATAAATTTCTTTTCACCGGTTGTTTTTTATTTCGCCGAGGACGGGACTTATGTTCCAAAAATGGGCAGGTATGTGACGCTTTCGGTACAGGTGGTCTTGTTTTTAGCTACCGCGTTTTATTCCATTTCTGTTGCCGCACGTACTACGGATAAAACCAGATTTCATCACCGTACCATAGGTGTCTGCGGAATGGCAATGGCGGTCTTTGTGATCCTCCAGAACACAGATCCCATGATCCCATATTATTCTGTAGGAAGCATGCTGGGAACAGCTCTTTTACATACATTTGTCCTTGAGGATGAAAACAAAGAACGCAAAAAGGAGTTGGAAGAACTTTTGGAAAAGGAAAACCAGTACCGCAAAGAGCTTATGTCTGCAAGACTCATGGCCTATACCGACTCCCTCACCGGGGTTAAAAACAAGCATGCATATTTCGAAGCTGAATCCTCCCTGGATGAACGTATATCAAATGGGACAGTAGATGGCTTTTCCGTCATAGTTCTTGACCTCAATGACTTAAAAGTGATAAATGATACAAAGGGACATGACGAGGGTGATATGTATATCAAGGACGCCTGCCGTCTCATCTGCACCACCTTTACACACAGCCCTGTATTCAGGGTGGGCGGTGACGAGTTTGTAGTTATCCTCGAGGGTAGTGACTTCGAAAAGAGACAGGAGCTATTGTCAGGCTTTAACAGTCGCATAGAGGATAATCTGGCAAACGGAAAGTTCGTGGTGGCAAGTGGCATTTCGGACTATAAAAAGGACGTTGACGACTGCTATCAGCCTGTATTTGACCGCGCAGACAAAAAAATGTATGAGCGCAAATACATCCTTAAGGAAATGGTAAATCAGATGTATTCCATCTAAGCTCACAGCTTCTGGAGGATCCATTTTATCATGGATAATATGATCAAACTGGCGGACAAACTGTATGAGACAAAGGATCTGACCGACGAAGAATTTCTGTCGGTCTTTTTGTGCGGTGATCCTGAGTTCAAGGAATATCTAGAAGAAGAGGGCATCCATACTGGAGGTGAAGATGATT
>CAMOFS010000270.1 GCA_946613735.1 uncultured Lachnospiraceae bacterium
CCTTTTGGTGCTGTCTGTTTTGACGGTAAGTATCACCGCTTTTGCAGGAGATACTGAGGAGATCACCTCAAAGGCCCAGCTCAATGAACCGGGCAGAAAGATCGGCTGCGGTGTGGGCAGTGCTGCCATGGTGATAGTGGAAAAGGAGCTGCCCAATGCCACCATAGTCTATATGGAGGGCAATGAGGGCTACGAGGCAGTAGCCCAGGGGAAGCTGGACGCCTATGCCTATGACCGCAGGCAGATGCAGCTGGCCATAGACAGCGGACGAAAGGGCGTGCGGCTTTTGGATGAAAGCATGGAGGAAAAGGTCCACGTTGCTGCGGGCATTTCTCCCAAAAGCCAGATACCGGATCTTGAGAACAAGCTCAATGATTTTATACGCACCTTAAAGGAAGACGGCACTATCGATGAGATGTATGACCGATGGGTGATAAAAAAGGATGAGACGATGCCGCAGATAGCCCTGCCTGAGAATGCGGACATCCATCTGGTGGTGGGTACCTCCGGACTGGTGCCGCCTCACAGCTACTACAAAGGTCCGGATCTTAACGGCTTTGATATCGAGCTGGCCTACCGTTTTGCGGCCTATCTTGGAGCTGATGTGGAGTTCAAGGTCTACGACTATGGCGCCATCATCCCGGCAGCAGTCAGCGGTGACGTGGACTGTATCATGGCAAATCTTAACGTTACGCCGGAGCGGGCGTCATCCCTTCCTTTTTCCGAGGATATTTACGAGGAGAACATTGGCCTTATGGTAAGGGACGCCTCATCAAGGGGCGGTGACTTTTTTGATTCTCTTCGATCCAGTTTTGAAAAGACCTTTATCAGGGAAGACAGATGGCTCCTTTTTATTAGGGGTATCCTGACGACACTTATCATCACTGTACTTTCCATCATAACCGGCACCGTGACCGGCTTTTTGGTATTCATGGCCTGCAAGGATGGCAATCCCGTGGCAAACCATGTCACGGCCTTTTGTCTTTGGCTGGTGCAGGGTATGCCGGTGGTCGTACTTCTTATGATCCTTTATTACATAGTCTTTGGCAACGTCTCCGTCAACGGAGTTTTTGTATCCGTTTTGGCCTTTACCCTGACCTTTGGTGCAGGTGTGTTTGGGCTTTTGAAAATGGGAGTGGGTGCTGTGGACGATGGACAGTACGAGGCGGCCTATGCACTGGGCTATTCTAAAAACAGGACATTTTTCAAGATCATTCTGCCCCAGGCCCTGCCCCATGTGATGCCGGCCTACAAGGGCGAGATAGTGGCGCTGATAAAGGCCACGGCCATCGTGGGATACATAGCGGTGCAGGATCTTACCAAGATGGGGGATATAGTCAGGGCCAGGACCTACGAGGCCTTTTTCCCTCTTATAGCCATAGCGGTGATTTACTTTGTACTGGAGGCTTTTATCGGTTATTTTATAAGCCGGCTGGACATATGCTTCGAACCCAAAAAGAGAGGCAAAGATGAGATCTTAAAGGGGATAGACACGCATGATCAGGATTGAGAATTTAAGAAAAGAATATCCAAATGCTGTTCCTCTTAAGGATGTAAGTGTCGAGATCCACGATGGGGACGTGATATCCATAATCGGACCTTCGGGCACCGGAAAGAGCACCCTGCTTAGGAGCATCAATATGCTGGAGGCACCCACCTCGGGACATATCTGGATAGACGACACCGAGGTCACGGCTTTGGATTGTGATCTGGAAAACATAAGAAAGCGGATGGGCATGGTCTTCCAGTCCTTTAATCTTTTCGGACATATGACGGTCATTGAAAATGTCATGGCTCCGCCCATGGACCTTTTGAAAAAAAGCGGACAGGAGGCCTATGATAAGGGAATGGAGCTGCTTAGGACAGTGGGACTTTCTGACAAGGCGCTTAACTATCCCGACGAGCTTTCCGGCGGACAAAAGCAGCGTATAGCCATAGCCCGGACTCTGGCCATGGATCCGGACATCATACTTATGGATGAGCCCACCAGCGCCCTGGATCCCACCATGGTGGGAGAGGTGCAGGCAGTTATCAGCGACCTGGCCAAGACCGGCAAGACCCTTCTTATAGTAACTCACGAGATGAAGTTTGCGAGAAGCATCTGCAATCGGGTGTTTTTCATGGATGGCGGAGAGATCTATGAGGACGGTCCTCCCGAGCAGGTATTTGATGCACCTGTCCGTGAAAAGACCCGCCGCTTTGTGGGACGGTTCAAGGTGTTGGAGCTTAGGGTTGAAAAGAAGGAATACGATTACCTTGGGACCCAGACAGTTATTGAGGAGTACTGTGTGAAAAACAGGATCCCCTATCATATGTCAAAGCATATCCATCTCATATTTGAGGAAGTGTTGCAGCAGAATATTGTGGCGGCCTATGATGCTCCCGATATTTTTGTCGTGATCGAGTATTCGGATGATGAATGGGCTTCTATCACTATAGATTATAAGGGGGCGGAATATGATGTTTTCACCAAAGGAGACGAGCTGTCCCTGAAGGTACTTAAGACCGCCATCAGTGAACACGAATACACCTATGATGCTTCCCGGGAATACGCCAACCGGCTTGAGATAAAGATAGTATGAGAATGATACCGGTGAAAAAAAACGATATGATCCTTATCAGTGTCATCGCTGTTTTGGCGCTGGCACTGTTTGTTTTTACAAATATGACCGGACAAACCGGGGCCTATGCCGTTATCAGTGTGGACGGAAGTGAAATAAAGCGCCTGCCGCTTTTTGAGGATACATCCTATACCATCGAGGGTGTCGGCGGTCACAATGATCTGGTGATAGAGGATGGTGAGGCGTATCTTTCTGATGCGGACTGTCCGGACAGGCTCTGTGTAAAGATGGGGAAGATATCTAAAAACGGCGAGTCCATAATCTGCCTGCCACACAAGGTGGTGGTGGAGATC
>CAMOFS010000271.1 GCA_946613735.1 uncultured Lachnospiraceae bacterium
AAAATAGGAGAACCGGCGAGGGGGTGATCCTGGCCTCCGGCATGGCCGAATATGATCCGGCAAACGACAGCTTTGTGTCGGATATATTCGAACGTGCCGATAAAGATATGTATGATGATAAGCAAAGCTTGAAAATGTAGGTTTTTCCTTTTTGCCCAAATGTGTTACACTGTAATTTAAACCAATTTAATCGGTTTGGTTTCCAAGTATACGCTACCAGTGTTGGGAAGGAGTGGACAATGAAAAAAGCAGCAATGATCGCAACGATACTGGTTCTGACGATGGGATTGACAGCCTGTGGTTCAACAGGAAAAGCAGATCCGGATACAAATACGGATCAAAACGCGACAACAGAGCAGGAAGTGACTGGGGCACAAAAGATGGCCGATGAACAGGGGGTGAAGGATTATATGAAATCGACTGCATCGGTACGAAGCGCAGTGAATTTTAAACATAATCTGGATGCCTACAAGCCAAAGAAGGATAACTACAATTTTTATTTTACTTATAAGACGGTACACCCCTGGTGGGATGCCGTGGCCCTGGGGATGGAAGAGGCCCAGAGACAGTATCTGGACCGGGGGGTCACCATTGCCTATGAGTATATGGCTCCCGATCAGGCATCTGCCGTGGATCAGACCGAAAGACTTCTTGAGGCAGAAAAAAAGGATTATGATGTGATAGGAGTGGATGTAGCTGACGAGGAGGTTATATCGCCCGTCCTGGATAAGATGGTGGATGACGGTAAAAAGGTTATGACCTTTTCGAGCTCGGATGCCGTCGAAGGCTGTAAGCGGATCGCCTATGTGGGCAATACGCATAACTACCAGGATGGCGCGGATCTGACAGAGGCTCTGTGCAAAAAGCTTGGATACAAGGGCAAGGTAGCAATACTTGTGGGAAGCGTGGGCGCTCCCTGTCATGAAGACCGGGCGAGTGGAGCCAGGGACACAATAGCAAAATATGGGGATATGGAGATAGTAGCCACGGAGTACGACAAGGATTCCGTGGATATTGCATATTATCTGACAAAAAAAATCCTAAAGGATAACCCGGATCTGGACGGGATAGTTTGTTGTAACATGAGTAATCCCGTGGGGGCCGCCCGGGCTATCACAGAGGAAAAAAGCAGTGCTGTTATCGTGGGTATGGATCACGATGAGGAGGCACTGCGTTATTTGAATGAGGGTATTATCTACTGCCTGGGTGTGCAGGATTGCTATTCCATAGGCTTTGATACCATTCAGACTGCTGTAAAGATCGCGGACGGAAATAAGGCGGGTGATCTGTTCCCTGAAAAAACGGATGAGATCACTACCGTTATTTACCAGGATGATGCAGCTATGATGCTGGAATTGTTGTACGGTGAAATAGTATGAAGCAAAAGAAACAGATCACAATCAAAACTTTTGTGCTAACGGCTATCATAGGCAGTGTGCTTATCATGGCTATGGTGTCGGTCAACACCTTTTGGAGTGCAAAGCAGACACGCGGCCTGACGGATGATGCAGTTTCATCAGTCAGCTCCTTTTATTTGGACACCATGGCTGACAGCCATGCCAAGACCGTTACCAATATGATAAGCAACAGCTTTGACGAGATGGCTATAGCTGTTGCGTATATTGAGGATGAAGATATCCACACCTCAAAAGAACTGCGGGAGATCATCGGAAGGGTGGAGTCCCTGCTGGGAATGAACCGGTTTGCGCTGGTTGACGAGGATGATGTGGTGTACACCCGGTACACCACTTACACGGGTAGAAGCAGGCATGAATTTTTGTCACAGGTAAGTGAGAAAGACAGGATCATCAGTGTCGGTACCCTCTATGGCTCTGCCAGACAGCTGTGCCTGGCCATACCCACGCCCCATCTTTCTATTATGGGTAAAAAATACAAGGCGTGTTTTGTTCAGTTTGACGTCTACGACATTGTGGATATGCTGGCTTATGATAATCAGGGCAGGACACATTTTGCCTTATATTCAAAAAGTGGGAGTAATATATCCGGCACACCTCTGGGGCCGGTGATCGCCAACCGGAATTTTTTTGAGGCTCTTGATGGCCTGATCCCGGAGGATGTCCTGAATGAGAATCGAGAGAATTTTGAAAACGATAAGCCCGGAAGCCTGACATTTTCGATTAGTGGGGCAAATGAGACTTTAAGTTATGTGCCCATCAAGGATACGGACTGGGAGGTGGCGGTACTGATCCGCGAGAGCGTCATACAGGACCAGATCCGTGATGTCAGTGACAAGAACCTTGAGACCAGCAGGAACCAGATCATCTTTACTCTGGTGTCCGTATTGGTGCTGGCCACCATACTTTTGCTTCAGTTCAGCCGGCTATCCAGGGAGAAGCTGGAGGAGGAAAAGGAGACCAGCCGGAATTTCCGGAATATGGCAAATACAGACTCCATGACAGGTGTTAAAAATAAGCTTGCTTATTCGGAAGAAGAGGCAGTCATTAACAATCGCATTGAGTCGGGAGATTTTCAGGAGCTTGCGGTGGTGGTCGGAGATATCAACGGACTGAAGTATGTCAATGACAACTTTGGACACGCAGCAGGAGATAAGCTTATCCGGGATGCCTGTGATCTGATCTGTGAGTACTTTACTCGCGATGAGGTGTTCAGGATAGGTGGTGATGAGTTTGTGGCTCTCCTACAGGGAGAAAGCTACGACAGGATGCAGGAGGCCATCACCGGGCTGAATGGCAGGGTGGAAGAGAATATTAAGGAAAACGCGGTGGTCATAGCCATCGGATATTCGGCTTTGGAGCATGAAGATCAGTACTTGAGTGATGTATTTGAGAGAGCGGATCGTATGATGTACGAACGCAAGAAGAAGCTGAAGGCAATGGGCACTCCTGACGGAAGGTAGGGGTGGAGGAACTTAATGGCCCCCTGACCGA
>CAMOFS010000272.1 GCA_946613735.1 uncultured Lachnospiraceae bacterium
ATCTTTGTATTTTACAACCTGCATACCGCCACGTTCATACCACTTGCCGCGGCAGATTCTGTCCTGCTCGTCCCTGTGGCTTCCCATAGTCTGAACAGAATGCATGTTGAGTATAACATCGATACTGTCAATCATAGTTTTTGATTATCTGCCTTACGGCTTCGATCTGGTTCTGAAGATGGGTGTGCATCATCTTCTTTACAAAATCCACATCCTTTTTCTTAAGTCCCTCAATAATGGAAAGATGCTCGCTTATCAGGGTATCGTAACTTTCCTCACCCCTGATATACTCAAACCTGAAGCGATACATCTGCTCCTTTAGGTTGTCCACAATGGACAAAAGTCTGGGGTTGTCGGCGGCCTCATATATTATGTGGTGAAAAGCCTCGTCAGCTTCCACTATCACCTTTATATCGTCGGAGCGCGCCGCCCGCTTGAACTCGTCCATGGCAGCCGAAAGCTTTTCAATGATCTCATCATTCATATTTTTGCAGGCTTTTTCAGCAGCCAGCTCGTCAAGAGCCTCCCGGACCTCCAAAACATCCGACAAGTCCTTTTCAGTCATCCTGGCAACCTGGGCACCCCGCCTGGGTATGGTTATGGCAAGCCCCTCACGTTCCAAAAGCCTTATGGCCTCACGTACCGGGGTACGACTGACCCCCAGCTTTTCAGCCAGAGGAATCTCCATCAACCGGTCTCCCGGTGACAACTCTCCTTTTAATATACGATCCCTGAGGGTAAAAAAAACCTCATCCCTGAGGGGTAAATACGAAGTCGCATCCAGCGAAAAATCCTTTGCCATATACCCGTCCCCCTATACCATATGTGAAAGCGTCAAAAAGGAACACAGCCCTCTCTCTTTTATCTTCTCCAAGCACTTAGAAGCAGTCCTTTCATCCTCAAAAAGTCCAAATACCTTAGGACCACTGCCGGTCATTAAAGCTCCGTAGGCGCCTGCGTCAAGCATGATGTACTTTATCTCCAAAATCTCAGGTACATCACTGGTGGTAACAAGCTCAAGCACATTTCCAAGCTTTTCCCCGGCACCTCTCCAGTCTCCTGCCTCAATGCATCCTAAAAGTCCGTCTATATCAGGATGCTTATACTCCCCGATGGCATCCAGCCTGCCATATATACCTGCAGTGGAAACGGAAACGTCCGGCTTTGCTATCAAAAGCTGCGGTGCAGGTGCTCCCATGCTAATGGCAGAAAGCTTTTCACCTATGCCCTCGCAAAGAGCAGTCCCTCCCTCTATGCAAAAAGGAACATCGGCTCCGATTCTCACGCCGATATCGATGAGCTGCTCCCGGGTCAGCTTAAGTTCAAAGAGTTCATTAAGCCCCCTTATCACGGCAGCCGCATCCGTACTGCCCCCTGCCATGCCCGCTGCCACAGGATTATTTTTGATGAGGTGAATATCTACTCCCTCATTTATCCCGGCAGTCTCCATCAAAAGCTTAGCGGCCTTTACACAGAGATTGTCTTTTGTCTCAAGGCTCTTGTCCGTACAGGTAAAAACCACCTCGTCGTCAAAACGCCTCTCTATGCATACCAAGTCATATATATCAACAGACTGCATGATCATCTTTACCAGATGATATCCGTCATCACGCCTTCCGGTGACATCCAGTCCCAGGTTGATCTTGCAATAAGCTTTTTGCTCTATCATGTTATCTCCTCTGCCTTGGCCTCCATGATCGCCTCATTAAGTGACAGCATCTTGGCATCCAGCATGGATACGATACCTGAGCACTCCCGCAGATCCTTGCTGATGTACTCCGGCGCATTGCCCTCAAACTTGTAGTAGATCTTGTGCTCCAGGGAAGCCCAGAAGTCCATGGCTATGGTGCGGATCTGTATCTCAACCTTGGTGTCCACCACCTTGTCTGATAAAAAGATGGGGAGTGTCACCAGCATGTGGTAGCTCTTGTATCCGCTGTCCTTTGGATTCCTCAGATAGTCCTTTATGGATATGACAGTGATGTCATTTTGCCGCCCTATCATATCAGCCATACGGTAAATATCCGAAGTAAAGGAACATACTATCCTCATGCCAGCGATATCGTTACAGTAAGTGACCATGTTCTCAATGCTGTCCTCGTATCCGTAACGATCCAGTTTTTTAACTATGCTCTCAGGGCTTTTAACCCTGGACTTTACATACTCTATGGGATTGTACTGGTGGGTCTGTTTGAACTCTTCGTTTAGGATCTGGATCTTGGTGTCCAGCTCCCGGATGGCAGCCCTGTATAAAAGCATGACGGAATTCCAGGTATCGATACCCTCTCCCTCACATTGTTTTATGAATTCTACTTGGTCCATATCTCTCCTTTTAAAGATCCTTCGCTTCGCTTAAGATGACATTGGGATAAGCTGCTTTGTCATCCTGAGGGTCCTAACCCGAAGGATCTTTTTTTCTCTGCCTGTAACCCTCGTATAAAAGTATGCCGGTGGCCATGGCTGCATTTAAGGACTCCAACCGCCCCTCCATGGGAATGGTGATCCTCTCATCGGCTGCTTTGGAAAGTTCATCCGAAAGTCCCCGCCCCTCGTTTCCTATCATAAACCCGGTGGCAGTGGAATAATCCATATCATAGTAGCTCTCGGTACCCGCGGGATGGGTAGCATAGAATCTGACTCCGGCCCTCCGGTAATCAGCCACCTGTGCGATCAGATCATCCGCAATAAAAAACGGGACTCTGTAAAGGCTTCCCATGGTAGCCCTCACCACCTTTGGTGAAAAAACATCTACACAATCAGCTGACATGAGTACACCTGTCACTCCGGCTCCCTCAGCCGTCCTCATGATGGTGCCCATGTTGCCGGGATCCTGCAGTCTCTCCAAAGCCAAAAGGTATGGCACATCTGTACCCAAAAGATCCTTTGGCTCATAAGCCGGCTGTCTCACC
>CAMOFS010000273.1 GCA_946613735.1 uncultured Lachnospiraceae bacterium
AAGGATCATATCCTGCTTTTTGTGCGGTATCGTTGCCGGAATCCTTGTCAGAGGCTTATATCGGGATAAGGAATTCTTTGACTTCTCCGGTTTTGATGAACCGAAGAATCACGATACCGATCCCAACGTATTCATTCGTCTTATAAAAAACATGGGCAGGAACATAAAGGCAACGGGACCCATGTTTCTTTTGGGAATCTTTTTGTCAGCCCTCTTCCAGAGATATGTGCCCCAGGATCTGATGGTGACGTTTTTCGGAGGCAATGAAGCCTGGGGAGTACTAATGGCAGCGACGATAGGCGTTCCCCTTTATGCCTGTGGGGGAGGGACCATTCCCTTAATCCAGCAGTGGCTTTTGGATGGTATGAGTCTTGGGAGTGCGGCAGCCTTCATGATCACCGGCCCGGCAACGAAGATTACGAACCTGGGCGCTTTAAAGATAGTGCTCGGCATAAAACGCTTTCTTCTTTACATTGCCTTCGTTATGGTGTTTTCATTGTTTACGGGCATTGTGGTGAATTTATTGAAAGTTTAGTCCCATAAGTGATACAATAAAACCTGACAAAAGGACCGTCCCCTTGTCAGGTTTTTTATGACAAAAGGACTGACCCCTTGTCAGGTTTAGCAAGGAGGAAATGAAATGCAGAATAAAATGTATCAGGTTTCGACGCTGCAGGCGCTGGCATTAGGATACAGCAGGGCAGTGATCACGGTAGGGGAGCTTCTTCAGGAAGGCACCACCGGGCTGGGAACCTTCGAAGATGTGAACGGGGAAATGGTAATGATGGACGGAAGGTGCTTTCGGGCAGATCAGGATGGCCATGTAACGGAAGTATCTTCAGAAACCGGGGTTCCCTTTGCTGCGGTAGCGACTCTCCACGGGGAGCAGGAGTTTGTGCTTAACAATATCCCGGATATAGAAACTGTCCGGACAGAACTGACCAAAAAGATAGAAGAAAGATTCGGCTTAAACAGTATGCATGTTGTGAGGATCGACGGAGTATTTGATAAGGTAGATGCCAGATCGGAGGCACCCTACCGATCCCATCATGTCACTTTAAAGGAAATGCTAAGCCGGACCCAGAATGCCTTTATATTTGATAATATCCGCGGATCCCTGGTAGGGGTGTATTTCCCCGATTATATGGACGGGATTAATATGCCGGGATGGCACCTGCATTTTCTTTCCGAAGACAGGTCAAAAGGGGGCCACGTTTTTGATGTGTCCATAGGACAGGGAGCAGTGAAGGTGGATAAGATCACAAGAATAGAAATCAATCTGCCAAAGGAAGCGGCTTTTGACACCTACACCCTTAAACAGGACCTGCAGGAAGAGATAAAATCCGTAGAATAGAAAAATGATCCCGGAGATGAAAAATGAAACTTAGGTATGACATTAATGATAAACCGCCTGTTAACAGAAGCATAACCCTTGCATTACAGCAGATGCTGGCTATACTGGCGGCGACCATAGCTGTTCCCATGATGGTGGGACACGGCCTTACACCAGCAGCGGCCATGTTCGGCGCCGGTGCGGGAACTATTATATATCAGATCATGACCAAGGGCAAAAGCCCTGTATTCCTGGGGTCATCCTTTTCTTTTCTCGGCTCTATGACAGCGGCCTTCTCAGGAGGTATATCCATGTCCCTGGGGCTTTTGGGTGTAATAATGGGAGCTGCATTTGCAGGCCTTGTATATGTAGTTCTTGCTGCTGTTGTAAAGACGACGGGGGTAGAGTGGATAAATAAGGTGATGCCCCCTGTGGTTATAGGTCCGACGGTGTCTGTTATCGGCTTGTCCCTGGCGGGTAACGCCGTATCCAATATGAGAACGGGAGACGTAAAAGTCCTGTCTGAAGCGGGAGGGCTTGTCCCTCTGGCTAATGAGAATATAGCCATCCTCTGCGGCCTTATTACAATGCTGGTTACCATAATCTGTTCCGTGTACGGCAACAAAGCCTTGAAACTGACACCCTTTCTTGTGGGAATTCTTTCAGGCTACGCATTTTCGGCTGTTATAACGGGGATAGGCTATGCTGCCGGGATAGATGCCTTGAAGATATCAAACTTTTCCGTTTTGACCGAAGGCATACTGCCCGGAGGCAGCTTCGGGCTGTCATCAATAATATCCCTGCCGGATTTTGTTTTTCTCAGGGCATTCGCAGGTGTAGGCGAGATTTCGCCATCTTATGTCGTTACTATATTTACGGCATATGTTCCTGTTGCTTTTGTGGGATTTGCGGAGCATGTCGCGGATCATAAATATCTGTCCATGATAATAAACAACGACCTTTTGAATGACCCGGGATTGGATAAGACACTGCTTGGAGACGGTTTGGGATCCATGATAGGAGCCTTTTTCGGAGGGTGTCCCAACACAACCTACGGAGAGTCC
Organism: uncultured Lachnospiraceae bacterium; assembly: GCA_946613735.1. The sequence continues at coordinate 2,398 of CAMOFS010000273.1, forward strand.
ATAGCCTGCGTAGCCATTACCGGAAATGCTTCCACCATAACGACGTTTTACGCGGCATTGGGTTGCATGCTCATGTCCTTTGTGACACCCTTCGTGGCTGTTATCAATTCCATCCCATCCTGTGTGATGGGAGGCTTATGCATAGTGCTTTACGGATTTATCGCCGTATCGGGACTGAAGATGATCAAGCATATAGACTTTGATGACAATAGAAATATCTTCGTTGTATCCGTAATACTTGTAATAGGTATCGGAGGCATGACTCTTAAGTTCGGAGCCGTAACCATCACGGAGATAGCTGCCGCACTGATATTCGGAGTAGTGGTTAATCTCCTCGTAAGCTGATTCTTACTTTAAGCCTGGACAACCTTGTCCGGTCAACTCAAATTCCTGTTCGAATCTTAAAAATCATTGTAAGGCTTCTATTTTTTTGATATTATAGCATAAATTGATAATAACGCATCTGATACTTTTTTATATATTATCGAGGGGAAGTA
>CAMOFS010000274.1 GCA_946613735.1 uncultured Lachnospiraceae bacterium
CCGGATACCCCCTTAGAGGAGACCATGGAGGCTTTGGACAGCATAGTCCGCTCAGGGAAGGCTCTGTATGTTGGACTATCCAACTACGACGGCGAAACGATGAAAAAAGCAACCGATATATTGGAGGAGCTTCACACGCCCTTTATCATAAATCAGAACCGATACAGCATCCTTGACCGCACCATTGAAAATAATGGCCTCAAGGAAAGTGCGAAAGAAAAAAAGAAGGGGATCATTGCCTTTTCACCCCTGGCCCAGGGATTGCTCACCGGAAAGTACTTAAACGGGATCCCGGAAGACAGCAGGATCGCCAGAGACGGACGTTATCTACATGCAGATGATGTGACAGAGGAAAAAGTGTCACAGATCCGGGCTCTTAACGAGATCGCTACAAACCGTGGGCAAAGCCTGACAGAGCTTGCCCTTTCATGGGTAATAAAGGATGATGCGGTCACCTCCGTTCTGATAGGCGCCAGCCGCCCTCAGCAGATACTGGATAACCTAAAGATCCTGGATCGACCAGAGTTTACCTCAAGGGACCTGGAGGCCATAGATTCCATCACCAACAATTAAGCCTTGGTTTTTACCAGCAACAGCACCCCATCCTCCACATAAACAGAAGCCTGCTCCTGTGGCAGCACTTCATTGCTCACGGCATATTGATATTCCGGCGTTATGGTTCCATCACTTAACGGGAACTTGGCGCCGGTAATATTTACGCCCGAGACCGGGCCATCGATGCAGAGTAAAGAAAAGAACTGGTATGTGTCGTCTATATATACCTTCTCTTTATCAATGATCTGCATATCAGCACCATCATCCAAGGCCCGGCACCGGCATCCCCTTTTATGAAGCCACAGCATCACGGAAATATTGCCCAGGGTATGGTCAAGCCTCCCACCGAATACTCCGACCAAAAGAAAGTCTCTAAAGCCCCTTTTATATGCTTCCTTTGCAGCATAAAAGGAGTCCGTATCATCCTTTTCCCTCGGAAGTACTATTATCTCAACATCCGTTTCGGGCTTCTCGGAGGAATCGAAGTCTCCCACTATCAAGGACGGCTTTGACTTAAGCTCATCCATATGTCTTAAGCCGCCATCACAGCATATAATGAAATCCTCTTCTTTGATATATTCTCTTACCCGGGCAGGCTCTGCGATCGATGCATTGCCCACGATCACACATCTTTTCATGACTTAATTCATTCAAAGGGATATACGATCCCAAACTGCTTCCTGATCTCATCCATCTGCCGCATTATCTCTATGGTCTGAGCATGGGGCATTTCCTCACATTCAATCTCTTTATTTTCTATTGCCCTCTTGCAGGCAAGCACCTGATACTCGTATCCTGTGATCTGCTCTGGCACAACAAGCTCTTCCTTGATCTCATATTTTGTACGATCAGGCGCATATACGCATATCTTGGCGGGATTATTGATGTTTTCTACTGTTATGAAGCCTTCCCTGCCGCAGATCAATCCTCTTCGGTCAGTCAAGGCATACATTGTAGTGAAAAGACTTGCCATCTTTCCGTCATTATACTCGACCATAACACTGTCCTGTCCATCTACGCCGGTCTCATGATACACGCATGAAGCAGTGATCTTTTTTATGTCATCTCCCAGAACCATGCTTGCAAAATTAAGGGGATAAACCGTCAGATCCAAAAGAGCCCCACCTGCCAGCTCCGGTCTTACCATACGCTCATTCATATCTATGCGGTACCCGAGGTTTGCCGAAACCGTAGTGATCTCACCGATGGTCCCCTTTTTGATCAGATCATCGATCATCTTTCTTGACGGCATATACCTGGTCCATATGGCCTCTGTTAGAAGCAGCTTTTTTGACTCTGCCAGCTCTAACATCTCCCTGGCCTCCTTCTCGTTTACGGAGAAAGGCTTCTCACAGAGAACATTTTTGCCCGCATTAAGGGCGGCCTTGGTCCATTCACAGTGGAAATTGTGCGGAACAGCTATGTACACAAGATCCACAGCATCATCAGAAAGCATGTCTTCATATGATCCGTATGCTTTTTTCGTCCCCCACTTGTCGGCAAATGCCTCTGCCTTGTCAAGACTCCTTGAAGCTACTCCATAATTCTCTACATCTTCCAGCCCGTTTAACGTCTGTGCCATGCTCTGCGCGATCGAACCCGCGCCCAGAATACCTACTCTCATACCATACTTCCTCCTCTCATTTTTTTTATAAAGTATATGTAGTATATCAAAAGAACCGCTGCAGTTACAACCCAGCTGATGGGATAACACGTTAAAAGTGTCTGGAATGTCGGATTAGCCGGAAATGCCGTATATACCCAGGCTATCCTGGTCCCGCATATGCCGCCGAAAGCTATGATAGCCGGCGCAAGGGAATTGCCGTAGCCGCGCAGGATACCGGAAGCTATCTCTATCGACATATTGATAAAAGAAAAGAACGTAATGTATCTGACCCTTAACGCCCCGTAGGATATTACTGCCGGATCCTCATTGAACAAAAAGACCAGCTTCTCTGCAAAAACAATTATCAGTGCCGATATCACCAACGTAGCCGCCAGATCCATCATATACGAATACCTGGCCACTTTCCTGCATCGGTCCAGCTTTTTTGCACCGTAATTCTGACCTGTAAAGGTCGTACAAGCCTGTCCAAAGGCGTTTATTATGAAGTATGTAAATATCTCGATGTTAAATGCAGCCGAAGAAGCAGCCATAACATCTGCTCCCAGACTGTTTATGGCAGACTGTATTATGATATTTGAAAAGGAAAAGACCATAGCCTGTACTCCTGCCGGAACACCTATCCTTACCATCACCCTAAAAATATGCTGATCGATCCTGAAAGACTTGCAGTCAACGCGCACCACCTTTTTAGTACGAAGCAGGATCACAA
>CAMOFS010000275.1 GCA_946613735.1 uncultured Lachnospiraceae bacterium
CCGGAGCAGATGGACCAGCTTTTTAAAGCACTTAAGGAAATACTGTCATTCTCAGCTTTTTTGTCATTCTGAGCGTTTATTTGTCATTCTGAGCGTTTATTTGTCATTCTGAGCGAAGCGAAGAATCTTTCTTCAATAGAGTGCATATAGTGTTTGTCATTCTGAGCGATAATTTGTCATTCTGAGCGAAGCGAAGAATCTTTTTGGAGGTTTATGGAATCATTAGTAGAACTATTCACTTCCACCCTCGGCCAGTACGTGTCCGCCGAGGCAGTGGTATTTATAATAAGCATGTTCCCCATACTGGAGCTACGCGGAGGCCTTTTGGCGGCGTCCCTTTTGGACATCCCCATCACCACCGCCATCCCCATCTGTATCATCGGGAACATCATACCCATACCTTTCATCCTGCTTTTTATCAAGGCGATATTCAGATGGATGAAGCGCTTTACGCACCTGGGCAGACTGGTGGACAAGATCGAGGCTCACGCCATGAAGCGAAGCGGCAGGGTAGAGGGCACGGAATTTATCGGGCTGATGCTCTTTGTGGGCATACCGCTCCCCGGCACGGGAGCCTGGACCGGAAGCCTTATCGCAGCCCTTTTGGATATGGACATAAAAAAAGCAGTGGTGGCTGAGCTCTGCGGCATCGCCATCGCCACAGTCATTATGAGCGTTGTATCCTACGGACTACTTGGCGCAGTAATACGATAACTGTCATTCTGACCAAGCAACTGCCACCCTGACCACTTTACTGTCATTCCGATTGTTTTACTGTCATTCTGAGCTTTTATTTGTCATTCTGAGCGAAGCGAAGAATCTTTTGTCAATACAGAGGCAAGCAACTGTCATTCTGAGCGAAGCGAAGAATCTTTTTAAAAAATGAGGGATTTTATATGAGAATGATCCTGGAATTTGATTACGCGGCACTTATGATCTACGGTTTCATCCTGATCACAGTATTCAGGAAGGATTTGATCCACGGCCGTACCAATAGGCTGTTCATGTACATGGTGGTAGTTTCCATCATAGTGACACTGACGGATTTTTTGCCCTACGTTGCCCATACCAAGCCGCTTACAGGTATCAGTTATGTGTTATACATCATAGAATTCTACGTCTATTTTTATTTCCGCACGGGTACCATTTTGCTGTACTTTTTGTTTGTCTTGTCAAAGACCAGGATGTGGTACAAGCTGAACTCAAGGCTTGTCAGAGTGGCGGTTTCGGCACCCTACATAGTCACTGTTGCATTGGTGACTTCTAACATTTTTCATCACAAGATCTTCCACATTTCAGGCATCACCGGCTATGCCAGGGGGCCGTGGATGTTTTTGATGTACATCACAGCCGGTATGTACCTTTTGTACGTTATGGGCTTTTTGGTGTTCTGTATGAAAAAGAAGTTTTTGGAGACGGACAAATGGCTCGCCCTAAGCATCCTTGTTGTCTTTTCGGTTATCGCCGTATACATACAGATGGTAAGGGGAGAATACTTAGTGGAGCTTTTTGCCACCTCCCTTGCACTCTTGTCGGTACTTTTGTATATCCAGCGGCCGGAGGAGTTCGTGGACTCGGTTAACGGCGTCATGAACTTCAATACATACAAGCGTGAGATAAAAAAGGTGCTTGCCACAGGAGAACGTGCACAGATATTTATGATCCGCTTCAACAACGCCGTCACTATCCGGGCCTATCTCGGCGATGACGATTACCATGAGAGGATCATGAGTATCTTAAGGTCCATGGTCGTCTATTTCAACTCTACCAGGCATGAGTTTGACGTCTTTTACGAGGAGCCCGGGAATATCTACATCATAATGGATAATTCCGAGGATATCCTTACGGATGACAAGGTGGTGGAGTTTGCACGCAAGGTGCTGGTGGAAAGCGTTTTGGACGAGAGTAAGGGGTTGTCCCTGGATGCGGTGATGGCCATGGTATTTGCTCCGGATGATATGGCAGATGAGGACACCATTATCAATTTCGGCCACAGGTTTGTGCAGTTTACCGATCCGGGTCATCATCTGGTTCGTGCCGCCGATGTTGTGGGTACCAAGGAGTTTCACATCCTCAATTCCATGGATGAGATACTGCGCCGTGCCATTTCAAACGGCACCTTTGAGATGTACTACCAGCCCATCTATTCACTGCGACAGGGCAGGTTCATCTCTGCGGAGGCGCTTATCAGGCTCCACGATCCCGATTATGGTATGATATCCCCCGGGGTGTTTATCCCTGAGGCAGAGCAGCGCAATCTCATGCAGGCGGTGGGCGTACACGTGCTCCATGACGTGATAGAGTTTATCGGCTCCAAAGAATTTGGAGGGCTGGGGCTTTCCTACATCGAGCTCAATCTCTCCGGGCAGCAGTGTATCGACAAGAATATAGTCGATGACATTGTAAGCTATCAGAAAAAGTTCAATGTGCATCCGTCCCAGATCAATCTGGAGATTACCGAGACGGATTATGAGGATGACAATATACATCTATTAAGCAACTTAAATGAGCTTTCCGACTGCGGCTTTGCCCTGTCGCTGGATGATTTCGGCACGGGCTATTCGAATCTACAGCGAATACTGAGGATGCCGCTCAAGATCATCAAGTTTGACAAGACCATGATAGATTCCATGGAGACTCTTAAGGGTGAGTCGGTGGTTAAAAATGCCATTGTACTCATGCAGGATATCGGAATGGAGATCGTGGCTGAGGGCGTGGAGGAATGGGCTCAGGTGGACAAGCTTAAAAAGATGGGCTGCGACTTCATCCAGGGCTACTACTTCGCCAAGCCCATGCCCCGCGATGAGTTCGTGGAGTTCCTCAAAAAGAACAATAACCTGGATGTCGCGTAGCCGCGCCTGGGGGTAGAGATGCCGCCTGGGG
>CAMOFS010000276.1 GCA_946613735.1 uncultured Lachnospiraceae bacterium
CAGCATCGGATAAATGAAAAAACAGCCTCTCGCAGCGAGTACGACAGGTCGCAGCGAGAGAGGCTGTTTTTGAATTATCCGATGCGTCAAAGGTAACCGGTAAACTAAAAATTACAGGTTATTTCTTCGCAACATACTTTCTGATATCCAGCGAGATCGCAATGTAGATGATGATACCAAGGGCAACCCACTGTGCATTGGCATTTACTCCGAGGAACTGCAGTGCAGCCTTCAAAAGCTCAAATACCGCCACACCGATGATGGCCGATGAAACCTTACCACGACCACCTGTAACTGATACGCCACCGATGGTGCAGGCTGCGATAGCTTCCATCTCATAACCAAGTCCAAGGTTAACGGATGCACCACCTGACTTAGCACCCAGCATAAAGCCAGCAAGACCATATAAAGCTGCAGCCTTTGCATAGATGAGAACTAAGGTAGTACGAACGGGAACACCGGCAACCTCAGCAGCCTGAGGGTTGGCACCGATGGCATACATGTACTTTCCGTGACGGGTCATGTTGAAGATGAACCAGCTGATAACGCCGATGATGATGGCGATCCAGATCAGCCACTTGATACCCAAAAAGCCCTGGGTAGCAAGGTTGGTATAGGTTTCTACATAACCACCGAGAGGTGTAGCATCTGTAAAGATGAGGTTAAGGCCGTACACGATCTCCATCATAGCCAGAGTGGAAATGAAAGGAGGTACGTCCAAAAATGCAATAAAGAAACCTGTAACGGCACCGAATGCAGCTGTGATGAGCATTACGATGATGAGTGCCAGTAAAAGGTTCATGGGCTTGCCGCCCTCAAAGAAACGACCTGCATAGTCCTCTCTCTGTAGGAGCACGCCTGCGATACAACCGCCAAGGCCGATCATACGTCCTGCTGAAAGGTCGCAGCCTGCGGTAATAACGCAACCGGCAATACCCAGTGCTATAACAAGTCTCGAGCTCATGTTGAGGAGCAATCCGTTGATATTGGCTCCCGACAGGAAGTTCGGAGACTTAATGCTGGTGAAGACCACCAGGATGACCATGACGAGGATAACGCCATAGTTGATCAAAAAATCCTTAAGATTAAATGATTTTGTTTTCATATCTTTTCTCCTATCTTACTGAGTCATCGATATTATTTCGCCTCATGGAAAACAAAAAGCTGCGTAAATAATATCTCCTCCTAACTTAGAATTGGGTCGCGTAATACATAACCTTTTCCTGTGTCATGTCTGCCGCATCTGTGATCTCTCCGCGGATGTGACCGTTACACATAACGTAGATACGATCCGACATACCAAGAAGCTCTGCCATCTCTGACGAGATCATAATGATGGCCTTGCCCTCCTGGGCCAGCTTGACCATGATCTCATAGATCTCGTGCTTGGCTCCGACGTCGATACCACGGGTAGGCTCGTCCATGATCAGGATGTCGGGATTGTTGGCCAGCCAGCGGGCGATTATAACCTTCTGCTGGTTACCACCGGAAAGATTGGCGATGGCCTCGTTCATGCTGGGAGTCTTGATGGACAACTGCTGTATACTGTCATCCACGATGCCGTTGATCTTGGGATGATTGAGCACAAAGCCTGCCTGAAGGTTCTTGTCATAGATGGACACGCCTACGTTGTCCTTGATAGACAGGCATCCTAAGATACCGTTGCCTCGACGATCTTCAGTGATAAGTCCCACGCCGGCATCCATGGCCTTACGGGGTGTCTTGGTATCTACCTTTTTACCATCAATGTAGATCTCACCGGATGCTATATTCCTCATTCCGAATATAGCTTCCATAAGCTCTGTACGCTGGGCACCTACCAGACCTCCGAAGCCTACGATCTCACCCTTTCTTACCTTAAAGCTGCAGTCCTGGAAGGAATGCTCATGGATGGAGGAAACATTTTTTACCTCCAGTACCACGTCGGTGGGATGATCATCATGTGCCGGATAGATATTGGTAAGCTCACGGCCTACCATCTTTGCAATAATATCGTCTGTACTCATCTCGGCTGCGGGCCAGGTACCTACGTAGGTACCGTCTCGCATGATGGTGATGTCATCTGCTATGCGCTTGATCTCATCCATCTTATGTGAGATGTAGATCATTGCCACGCCCTTTTTACGCAGATCCTCCATGATGCCGAAAAGTACGTCAACTTCTTTTTCAGATAAGGAGGATGAAGGCTCATCAAAGATGATAACCTTAGCATCCCTGGATACTGCCTTGGCAATCTCTATGGTCTGCATCTGACCTATGGAAAGCTCTGAAAGCGGAGTCTTGGGATCAAACTCCATACCAACCTGCTTGAGCCAGTGAACAGTGTCCTCATTCATTTTTTTATGATCGATAACTTTAAGCGGTCCGAAATTGTGGGTAGGAAATCTCCCCAGATACATATTCTCGGCCACACTCCTGGGTAGTACGGGCTGCAGCTCCTGATGCACCATGGCTACACCCATATCCATTGCTTCATCGGGGTTGTTGATGACAACGGGCTGGCCGTCGATAAGTATCTGACCTTCATCCATCTTGTAGATGCCGAAAAGACATTTCATAAGGGTGGACTTGCCGGCTCCGTTTTCTCCCATAAGCGCATGGACAGTACCGGGACGGATGGACAATGATACATTATCCAAAGCCTTGACACCCGGGAAGGACTTTGAGACGCCCTTTAATTCCAGATAATACTCTGCCATGCTTCTTCTCCTTTTAAACTAAAGAAAACAACAATACTTCTACAAAGAAAACCGCAGCGGGCGCATGTTTTAGCACCCGCCACGGTAAACTTCCAACTATATCATGGAAATTGTAAACAATTTCCATGATCAAATTCTATCAATCCTGACGGATTGGGATAAATCTTTCAGATTTATCC
>CAMOFS010000277.1 GCA_946613735.1 uncultured Lachnospiraceae bacterium
AAGTCCAAAAAGATCCAGCGCAAAGACCTTCGCGCCCTTAAGTGCATCCGGAACCTTATCCTCTTTAATGAGCTGCACAAGTCCGTAGGTTATGGCTGTTTTTCCAACACCCGGCTCACCTATATGCAAAGGATTGTTCTTGTCCTTCCTGCAAAGGATCTGTATCGTCCGCTTTATCTCCGCTTCGCGTCCTATCAGCGGATTCACGTCCTTAAGCGTCTCATTAAGACATGGTGCGTACTGCCTCCAGCCCTGATCAGGCGCGGCATCGTTTTTCGCCCCGGCTGCGGCTTTTTCCTGTGCCACACCGTCTGTTTCCGTAAGCTCCCTTAGGATATCCGCCTCGGAAATGTCCTGTTTTTCAATAAAATAAACCGCATAGCTGTCCGAAAGATTCCACATGCCGTGGATCAAATGGCTTAATCCGATATAATTCCTCCCGCTGCTTACCGCACTCCTCTCTGCAAAGGAGATCATATAGTTACAGCCAAAGGAAAACTCCGGGGCTGCGCCCTCAACACGGTCTATATACTCGTCTGCGTATCCGTCCAGATCGGTGACCAGCATCTCGATATTGCCGCCACACTTAACAAAGGCCTCGATGAACTGCTCCTTTTCACATACTATGCGAAGAATGACCTCCGGCGTGATATACTGGTAGCCCGCCTCCCTGGCGAACATATATGCATCCTGAATTATCTCTTTGATATCATTTGAAAGCTCCATATCAAGCCTCCTCTATGGACATCCGAAAAGGAAATCCCTCGGCCTTGGCACGCTTCAAGGCCTCATTGATCTTTGTGGCTGCGATATCATAGGGATAAGCTCCAACCACCCCGCGGCCGTTCCTGTGAACGTCAAGCATGATAGACTCTGCAGTGATGGCATCCTTCTTAAAGATGTCGATAAGTATCGACACCACGAATTCCATTGTAGTGAAATCATCATTCAACAAAATGACATTGTATTTTTTCGGCTCTTTTACCTTTGTACCGATCTGTTCTTTGAAAGATTCCTGTACCGCCATTTGCACTCACCCCATAAGCCCCACACGAAACATGAGACTATTTTACCATTCATGCCCCCGCTTTTCAAACACCAGTGTGACCGGTTTCAAATAAGTCGACTTTTTACGCGGGAAATAGACAAGTAGCAAAGTCGACTTATTTGGAAACGGGCACACTAAAACTCTACCGGACGGCCGCTCTTCCAGTCCGCATACATCTGCAAGATATCGCTTGTGGCATACACCGACTCCAAAAGCTCCCGGGTCAGGCCCTTATTCTCAACCATACCGATAAAGTCCTTAAAGTCCTCATTTTCTTTGGCCCGCTCCCATGCACGGCTGACAACATCCTCCTTGTTCTTTTCGTACTTTTCCCTGAGTGAGCGGATTACGTCGGCCCTTTCAGCACTTCCGGATATTGTCTCTGTATTGGTATAATTGTTTTCGATGGCACGCACAAGCCAGCCCATGTAATTGGAAATACTATCCTGCTCGTCTGCAAGCCTGATGGCCCTTTTAACACGTTCCTGGTCACCCGCAGCTTTTCTGATCAAAAGGTCGATATCCTCCTTTGCCAGACCATTATGTCCGACATATTCATCATAAAGCTCCGGCAGAGTATCCATGGGGATCTCAAGCTGCCTGTTTTCTTTTGCGTTGGCTTCAATAATGCGCTGTCTTTCGTCAATAACCTCGGGATTTCTGGGAACGTTCCTAAAGATCGTAAACCGGACGCGCCGGCACTTTCGGCCCTCCCTTATTCCCTCAAATTCAAAGCGTATGTCGCTCTTTTCCTCCAGCTCCTCCTGCGCAGGCTTTAGGATACGCCTGTGGAAATCGCGCCATTCCTCGTACTTTTTGTCCTTTTTATCAAGTCTGTCATAAAGCTCATCCCAATCCGAGACTCCATTTGAAACAGCATGCTTAACATCCTCGTCATCACTGTTTGCAAGCCCTATTATAAATCTCAGCTCACTGATATTATACTCCACATCAATGCTGGCACCCTCAGCCTTTGGTATGCGCCAGGCCTCCTTTTTTAAGACCTCATACAACCTGAATGACGCATTTCTTTTAAAATCGGTCATTACCGAAAGCTCCAGGCTGGTGTAATTGTTCTCAAGTTTTAAAACGTGGTCACGTAATACATCATTAAACTTGATTATAAACACCCCGTCTATATAATCCGCATTGGGAACCACGGAAAATGCACTGAAATTGCCCTTTCCGTCCTCTAAAAACATAGTATGACCCGTGATAGTCTTTGAAAGCTTCTTAAGATCCCTGTATATGTGAGTGGGATCACTGACAAGCTTTTTGAGTTCTCCGGGGTATAATCTGGCTTCAAGAGTGGTATCGCGGCCGGTGGCGTTAACCTCGATACGGGTAAGCGCGATGGCCATGATCTGGTTCTCCAGAAGAGATGACTTATATTTCGCCGATATAAAGTCATTTGATTTGCGCACTGACAGATTTTGCAGTGGCTCATTGGAATAGGTTCCCAAAATGATTCCTTTCTTTGTCCATAAAGAGGGTGGACAAAATGGCTTTAAAAATAATATAATCCAATGTGTCACAAACCGCATGATTACAGGCATCACGGACGATGCCCACGCGATTTCGTGTGACATTTTGGTCTCTAACCTCGTTCATAATAAACCAAAGTGTCACCCCGTGTCAAGCATTTGTGTCAAAAAGGCTTCTTTTGGCCCTGTGCCAGGCTCCCGCTAAGCCAATTTGTCCACGTTTGTAGGCCTTAAGCCATATTGTCACATGAATAAGCATAATTTGCACATGTATCAATCCATGAATTTGTGTTATAGGTGTCTCAAGGGTACCGTTTTACAGGGAAAACAGAAACGTGGAC
>CAMOFS010000278.1 GCA_946613735.1 uncultured Lachnospiraceae bacterium
GACCTGTTTTTCGCCTGATAATACGTCCTGCTGGATCCCATGTCAACCTGACTGCTTGCTATCTTCATATCTGTGCCTCCTTTAAAAATGGGTATAGAAAAACATCCTTACCACAAGGTCCGGTCTAATAAACAGTATCCCGTCCCTGGATAAAGATGTTTTCCTTCCGTGATATCCGGGTTATCTTTATAACCCTATTGCTAAATATAATATCGTCAGGGCAAAGCCAAATAATAATAAAACCAAATGACCGTTCATTACATTAAACAGGCGTTTCATTACAATTCCGGCATTCTGTCAATGTATGGCCGTTTCCCCTTGAAGTCATAAATAAAGTGTGTCATTATGGTTTTTGGTTTCAAGAAAGCAGGATGACTAAAATGAACGAAGACAAAAGAATCTATACCTTACGTGAAGAAAAACCGGCAAAGGCAGTCTTAAAGCTTGGGGTGCCCCTTATAGCCGGCATGTTTATCATGGTGCTCTACAATCTGGTAGACACCTATTTTATAGGGCTGATGCGCGATGACTACCAGCTGGCTGCCGTAAATCTGGCCTATCCCGTGATGATGATATCCATCGCAATCTCCAATATGATAGCTGCGGGTGCTGCTTCGCTTATCGCAAGGAGCCTGGGGGCACAGGATGAAAATAAGGCCCGCCATACACTTACCGTGGGCTTTGAGTTTACCGTTATAGGAAGCCTTTTGGTAATGGTCTTTGGGATCCTGTTTTTGGATGCCATAGTAACCGGTCTGGGCGCAAAGGAAAATACCTTCGAGTATACCAGGCAATATGTGTTTATCATCCTCATGGGAAGCATCTTTACCATGGGAAACTATACAATGGGACAGCTATTAAGAAGCGAGGGCTCGGTCAGATATTCAATAGCCGGCATGGTCACAGGCACCATTGTAAATATAGTTTTGGACCCAATCTTTATTTTTGCCCTACATATGGAGATCCGGGGAGCTGCCATTGCCACCATCCTGGGAAATGGCGTCGGGATGCTGGTGTCACTGCTTATCTATTTAAGCGGACGTTCCCTGCTTCGGCCGGGAAGTAAATACTTAAGACCAACGGCGGAGATCATGAGGGAGATCTTCTGGGTTGGTGTTCCTGCCACCTTAGAGACCCTTTTAACCTCTGTCGCCTACATAGTGAACAACAACCTGGCTGTTGCCTATGGGGAACTTACAGTGGCCGCCATGGGCGTGTCACAGAAGATCATGTCTTTAGGCAACTATGTTTACCAGGGATTTGCCGCCGGGACGCAGCCCCTTATGGGATACAATTATGGTGCCAAAAACTATCGCAGGATGCTAGATATATTAAAAAGCGGCATAATGGTGGTAAGCTCTGTGGAGCTTTGTATAATGGCGGCATTTGGCATATTTGCGCCGCAGCTTATAGGGATATTTACGGATTCTCCGGAGGTCATAGCCACCGGGGCAAAGGTGCTTCGCACCATCATGTGCATACTGCCCTTCGTGGGTGCCATATCTATGAGCCGTATGTCCTTTCAGGCCATGGGAAAAGCACAGTATGCATTTATCATCACACTGATAAGACAATTGATATTATATATCCCGTTACTTTTGATATTAAACCGCATCTTTGGGTTTGACGGGATGATCTGGGCACAGCCTGTAACCGAGGTGATAATGATGATCGTATCAGTTACAATGCTTGTTAATGTGATCACCGCGGGATTCAACGATCCTGTAGCCGGCCGCCGAGACGCGTGATGCCAGGCACCTTACGCATTCCGCAGCTTCGTCTCCGGTGCAGATCTTGTTGTCGTATAAAAGATACTTTCCACGGACCTTTGGCGGAGAAAGGTTTGGCATGACTACATTAGCGCCGGCTTTAAGCCCCTTTTCACGTCCGGTGGGGTCTACTGTACCAAGGGCTGTTGTAGCTGGGAGCAAAACATCGGGAAGCAAAAGCCTTACTATTGATAAAAGCCGCAGTGTAAGCTCAACTGAGCCGGCCGGCATTTGGGCATATTCCGTGTCTTGATGAGGAATAAAGGGCCCGAGCCCCACCATTTCAGGCTTAAATTCCTGTATAAATCTAAGATCTTTAAGCAAATGCTCCATAGTTTGTCCCGGGGAGCCGACCATCATACCGCACCCCACCTGATACCCGATCTCTCTTAGCGATTTAAGGCATCTCATCCGATTGTCAAAAGACATTTCGGCGGGATGCAGTGACTCGTAGTGGTCTTTATCTGCAGTTTCATGGCGCAAAAGATACCGGTCTGCGCCGGCGTTAAAAAGACGCTGATAGCTTTCTTCACTGCGCTCTCCTATGGAAAGGGTAACTGCGCAGTCAGGATGGCGGTTTTTAAGGTCGGATACAAGGCTTCCCAGGCGTTCATCCGTATAATAGGGGTCTTCTCCGCCCTGCAGCACAAAGGTCCTGAATCCAAGCTCATAGCCCCTGTCGCTGCAGTCGAAAATATCCTCATCGCTTAAGCGGTAGCGCTCGGCGTTTTTATTATCACGTCTTATCCCGCAGTATTTGCAGTTGTTTTTGCAATGATTCGTAAACTCAATAAGCCCCCGGATATATACATCTTTTCCGTAGTACTCCTCCCGGAGGCTGGCAGCTTTTTTACTTATATACTCTGAGAAACCGGGATCCTGACATGATAAAACAGACAAGAGCTCGCCATCGGTGAGGTTGCCTGTTTCTATTAGCTTATCAACTGCGCTAAAACTATCGTTCATTTATTGATCACCCTTGTATAGTTAAGCAGAATATATATGACGTGTTAAATCCTTGAGCACATGCTTACGCTCATACATCTTTTTGTCTGCTCGCTCAAACACAGGCTGG
>CAMOFS010000279.1 GCA_946613735.1 uncultured Lachnospiraceae bacterium
GTCATTCTGAGCGAAGCGAAGAATCTATTATACATGTATCCCGTCCAGCACCTCTCCGATGGCATCAGCAATGATAAGATCTGCCCGTCCATCTCTTGTGGTGGAGGATTTGTTGATAAGGACCAGATTGTCGCCCCTGAAGTAATCCACCAGACCGGCCGCCGGATATACCACCAGGGATGTGCCGCCGATGATGAGAAGGTCAGCATTGGAGATATGATCCACTGCGCCGCTTATCACCATGTTGTCCAGGCCCTCTTCGTAGAGTACCACGTCAGGCTTGATCCTGCCGCCACACTTGGGGCAGATGGGGGTGGCTTCCTCCAGCTTACTGCCATTTGCCTCCCACTCAGCCTTTTTTTCCATGATAAAATCACCGTCGTAAAACTCCCCGCAACGCTCGCAATAGTTCCTGAGCACGCTGCCGTGAAGCTCATATACGTTTTTGCTACCCGCCTTCTGATGGAGCCCATCGATATTCTGGGTCACCACTGCCGTAAGTTTGCCAGCCTCCTCCAGCTCGGCCAGCTTTTTATGGGCCTTGTTGGGCTCGGCGCCCTTGAGCATGATCTTGTCATAATAGAACTTGTAAAATTCGTTGGTCTTGCTGACGAAAAAGCTGTGGGAGAGGATGGTCTCCGGCGGGTAATCGTATTTCTGGTGGTAAAGTCCATCCACACTTCTGAAATCCGGGATACCGCTTTCCGTGGACACGCCGGCACCTCCGAAGAATACGATCCTGTTGGCCTTATCCACCATTTCCTGTAGCTTTTCGATCTTTTCTCTTGTTTCATCTAACATTTTCATTCCCCCCTTTATTGTATTAATTGCTGGTATATATCCCGCTTTGACACACCCCGATCCTTGGCCACGGCCTTCATGGCCTCCTTTTTATCCATTCCCTGGGATGTGTACATATCCATATGTTCCTCCAGGGACATCTCCTCCCACCGGGCCCGGGTCTCTGCGTCCAGTTCTTCGGGGCTTTTCCCCTCGATCACCAGCACGTACTCGCCACGGGGATCATGTTCCCTGTAATATTCCACGGCTTCGGGCAATGTCATTAAAAGATGCTCCTCATGTACCTTGGTAAGCTCTCTGGCTATGGATATCCTGCGGTCACCTAAGGCCTCATACAATTCAGCCAAGGTATCCTTTAGATGATGGGGAGCCTCATATATAATGATGGTTCTCATCTCGCATTTAAGTTCATCTATGATCCGACGACGCTTTTTTTTGTCCTTGGGTAAAAATGCCTCAAATGCAAATCGTCTGCAGGAAAGCCCGGATGATGTGACTGCTGCTATGGCTGCTACCGCTCCGGGCACGGGTACCACAGGAATACCAGCATCGATGCACATAGCACACAGCTCCTCGCCGGGATCCGAGATCCCGGGTGTACCGGCATCGGTGATGACTGCGATGTCTGCACCACCCATTAGCTTATCCAGAAGCTCCTCTGCCTTTTCTATCTTATTGAACTCATGGTAGCTGGTTACCGGTGTGTGTATCTCGAAATGAGACAAAAGCGGTCGTGATGTCCGAGTATCCTCACAGGCGATGAGATCCACTTCCTTTAAGATACGCACGGCGCGAAATGTCATGTCCTCCAGATTCCCTATGGGCGTGGCTACCAGATACAGTGTACCGCTCATATTATTTACCCATCATGGCTACGGAAAGAATGGCATTTATGGCATCAATATCATTTTCATTCAGTCTGATATTGGACACATACTCCTTTCCGTTTGGATCCGTTACCCTGATTTCAAAAACAGATCCGGGCACCATGGCCTTTTCACCTATGACCTTGAAAAAAGGAACCACCTTGGGATGGTCCTCATTAAATCTCTTGAATTTGTCCTTTAGCTTAAGTAGATCCATAGGATTCATTTCATCTCCCTCCGTTCCCATATATTATACAAAAAAGGGTGGCCCGCCGCCACCCTAAAATCCATTATAAGGTTGATAAAAAGGGGGGAATGCCGTATAATACAAGCCGTTAGTAAAAGAAAAGGAGATATGTTTCCATGAAGATTTATGATGAATTGGTAGCGAGAGGGCTTATAGCCCAGGTTACGGATGAGGACAAGATAATCCCCCTCATCAATAATGGAGAAGCTACTTTTTATATAGGTTTTGACCCTACGGCGGATTCTCTTCACGTGGGGCATTTTATGGCACTTTGCCTGATGAAGAGACTGCAGATGGCGGGAAATAAGCCCATTGCTCTTTTGGGCGGAGGTACCGGCATGATCGGTGATCCTTCCGGTCGTTCGGATCTTCGGAAAATGCTTACCGTAGAGGATATCAACCACAACATCGAGTGCTTTAAAAAGCAGATGAGCCGCTTTATTGAGTTTGGTGAGGGCAAGGCACGTATGGTCAACAATGCCGACTGGCTTTTGGATCTGAACTATGTTGAGGTGCTCCGTGACGTGGGAGTCCATTTTTCAGTAAATCGTATGCTTACTGCTGAGTGCTACAAGCAGCGCATGGAAAAGGGACTGACCTTTTTGGAGTTTAACTACATGATCATGCAGGCATACGATTTCTACCGCCTGTACCAGGATTATGGCTGCAATATGGAGTTTGGCGGAGACGACCAGTGGTCTAATATGCTGGCAGGCACGGAGCTTATCCGCAGGAAGCTGGGTCAGGATGCCTATGCCATGACCATCACCCTCCTTTTGAATTCTGAGGGTAAAAAGATGGGCAAGACCCAGAGTGGCGCTGTATGGCTGGATCCCGACAAGACCACACCCTACGATTTCTACCAGTATTGGAGAAATGTGGCAGATGCGGACGTGCTTAAGTGCATCAGGATGCTGACATTTT
>CAMOFS010000280.1 GCA_946613735.1 uncultured Lachnospiraceae bacterium
CTCAAAATCTATTCCCAGCTCCCCCAAAACTTCTGCCGCCTGTGCCATTACCGGCATGTCAGAGTCCGAGCCCATCACAATGGAAACCTTTGCCATAGCTAACCTCCTACTAAATGAAAGTGAATCTAATTATACAGCACTTCAATCTTTTCCGCTATACTTTTAATACTTAATATCATAAAAACTTAACTAAAAAAGGACGGAAGCCAAAAGGCCGCCGTCCAGCAAATACTACAATAACTCTTTACAGCAACTCAGACAACACTACCGAAAGATCTGGGTAGAGTCGCGAAGTGATGATCTCTGAAAAAGGAATCTGATCCGCTTCATCACTTTCTTCATCCAGAGGTCCAAACCAATAAACCGTTGTCAATTCTAATTCGGGATTAACCACCCAGTACTCTTTTACACCAGACATACGGTATCTGAAAAGCTTGACCCCCAAATCTCTTGCCATAGTAGTAGGAGATACTATCTCAACAACCAGATCCGGTGCGCCATGGCAACCCTTCTCGTCTATTATTTCCGGATTACATATTACTGAAATATCCGGTTCCAGGTAATTCTTACCATCCTCACTTAGAAAGACTGCAAACGGAGCCGCAAAAACCTGGCATTTCCCTCCCTTGGACTTTATAAACTCAAACAAGGCAACCGATACTACCATCGAGATCCTCTGATGAGTACTGCTGGGCGTTGCCATATCATACCATCTGCCGTCTATTAATTCAGCTCGCTGACCCTCAGGCAAAGCATAAATATCTTCTACTGTATATTCTCCTTCAACGCTATGTTTGACAGCATCCATATTAAAGCCCTCCTTATGGGAAAAATATATTCTGATTATATACCCAATTCTACGTTAATACTACCCTTGACTTTATACTTCTACAGAAGCATAATCATCTATAACTCTACAGAAGTACATTGGGTTCGTGAGATAATGAAAGGAGGAGCGGCGAAAACCTGGCTTGGTTCATCATTCATCCAGCGGGATGTTTAAGGGTTCGGTGCCGGGGACTACAAAGCGTCCGTCGCGAATGATGTCGCAGCTTGTGCCGTCAGCCATATCCACCGTGATATAACCCAGCTCAGCGAAGGGGATGGTGATGTCGGTGTGGCAGTTAAAGTAAGCCTTCTCCGGATCATCCCCTTTTCGCAGTATGGAGATGGAATTGTCACGGGCCACGATACATTTGCCGTCAGGATTCTTGGTCTCCACATCCTCCTCACGGGAATAGCAGGTGTCACCCACGGCAAAATGCGGTCCTGTTTTTTCTGCGATCAGGATCGGATATTTGTCCGATATCTCCAGATCACGTCCGGCACGATATGCCGTGGTATTGGTTCCTATGGCAAACTCACCGATTGGAAGACTCTCATGGTGGAAGAGGATATTGTCCTCTATGAACCGACGATTTTCCTCCTCATTTTCAAAATTCGAGCAGGTGTAGTCCGTCACCATCCCATCCTTGAAGGTGAGCTTCAGATCCTTAAAGGTATAGTCTCCCAGATATACCTGTGACACATGGAGCACTCCATTTGTACCCTCGAGCACCGGAGATGTAAATACCTCTCCCACAGGGATATTTACATCCGCCACACAGTTTTCAAAATTGGTCTGAGAGGCGGGATCGGCAAGCTCATGCAGCTTCACCACAATATCAGTCTGATTCTCGCCACATCCGTGGACCCGCACCTGATAACCACCATCCAATACGTCTATGATCTTTTGCTGCATATCCCTGTAATGTACGTAATCAAGGGTGTTGATCTCAACAACCTTTTTAAATATCTCATCAAAATTGTCCCCTATGCAGGGCAGCGGATAAGAAATGATGGTAAAGCTCCTCTCCTCCCCGGGGATGTAGGTATAGGTGATCTCGCTGGCTCGGGACTTGTCATGCACATTAAGATGCTGCTGTTTTTCGGAAAGCTTTGTGTTGGCATCATTGTTTTTAGGGTCAAACTTTGGCTCTCCAAAGACCTCGATCACTGCAGGGCCTCCGTATTTTTTTGCCTCTGCAGCATGGCGCGAAAAGGCACCATCCAGGCACTCCAATCGATGTTCCACATAAGCCTTGTCATAGTAGAGCGACTTGTCATCCTTGTGATCATATTCAAACTGCTTATTAAGAGAAGTGGTGTAGCAGCCCTGCTTGCCCTTGCCCCGTCCCATGTAGGATAAAAACGGATCACGGATCACGCTGGCAGAAAGACCGATCTCATTGAACTGTCCCACGGCCGCACGGACCATCCGCTCAAAACCAATAGGATAGTGTATGCCCACCGTCTCCTTTATACCTATATCCTTCCCGGTGGACTCAAAGCCGATGCGATAGCCCTCGGTGTAGGTCCGAGCCATTTTTTCTATCTCGTCCTCATCCAAGGAATTCAAAAACCTTGCCATGCGAAGCTCATTTTCACCCACATGCACACCGTAACGATACAGATATGTAAGGTCATTTAGGTCGGCATTTTTTAAGATATCTCCCACAACACCCGCTGCCGGAAGCACCTGGGATGATACTGCCATCTCTGAGAACTCATCCATATAATCATAGAAAAAGCTGCGGTATGCATCCAGTCCTCCCTCATAGGCTGCCCCGGGATCATCGGTATAGTCCGCAGTATAGCAGCAGTAAACCTGGACAAAAAGCTCCCCGAAGATCGTGAGCATGTCTGTATTCTGCTCAGCTGCCCAGATGCGCAGCGCCAGAAGATCCGCGAAAAGAGCGGACAAGAGTCTTCCGTCATCCGAAAGCTTTTCCACCGCATACTTGGGACATAAAAAGCTTTCCTCATACCTGGCGGGATCCTCGAAGTAATAAAG
>CAMOFS010000281.1 GCA_946613735.1 uncultured Lachnospiraceae bacterium
CAGTGCCATCGGCAATGCTTCGCAAAACTGGCTTTTGGCCTTTATCGCACTTGCCGTTATCGTGATCTTTAATATCTGGGGCAAGGGCATGTTCAAGATCATCCCCATCCTGATGGGAGTTGTGATCTCATACATTTTTGCTTTGATTTTCAACGTCTTTGGTATGACAAATGCTGATGGCAGCGCCATCCTTTCCTTCCAGGGCGTGGCTGATGCAGCCTGGCTTTCCCTGCCTCCCTGGATGTGGGCCAAGTTCGACATTACAGCTATTTTAGTTATGGCACCCATCTCCATAGCAACCATGATGGAGCATGTGGGCGATATCTCAGCCATCGGTGCAACAGTGGGAGAGAATTTCCTGGCTGATCCCGGTCTTCACCGTACATTGATCGGTGACGGTATAGCCACAGCTTTTGCAGGTTTGTTTGGTGGACCTGCCAATACCACCTATGGTGAGAACACCGGTGTACTGGAGCTTTCCAAGGTATATGATCCCAGGGTCATCCGTCTGGCAGCTCTTTATGCCATTATCCTTTCATTTATCCCCAAGGTGACCGCAACCATAGAGTCCATGCCCACAGCCATTATTGGCGGAGTGAGCTTTATCCTGTATGGTATGATCTCTGCCATAGGTGTAAGAAATGTAGTGGAAAATGACGTTGATTTTACCAAGTCCAGAAACCTGATCATCTCAGCTATGATCCTTGTTACGGGTCTTGGCTTTACGGACGGGATCACCTTTATGGTGGGCAGTACCTCCATCACCCTTACATCACTTGCTCTTGCGGCAATAGTGGGGATACTGCTCAATGCGCTCTTACCCGGAAATGACTATGATTTTGAGACAGGAAAGCCTTTTAGTTAAAGAATAGCAAAAGAGAAAAGAAACGCCCCGATCATCATAGGACGGTCGGGGGGTCTTTCGTTTGAAATGTAGTACGGATTATTCCGCTTCGTCCTGGATCTCGTCGAAACGCTTGCCTACAGCTTCATATTCCTCATCGGACTGGATATTGTCCAGGGTAGGCTCACCCGTCTTAGGATCTTCATTATAGCGATAGATGAGTACCTCGGTGTCATTGAGGGGCTCCCCGTTTTCATCAACGGGCATCAGCACTATGTAATCCTGATCATCCAGATCAAAGATGGTAAGTATCTCGCAGTCAAGTTCGCTGCCGTCATCCAGCTCGATAGTCACCATAACATCATCATCATTTTCATCGATGGGAAAGAGATCGTCGGTACTCTTAACATCAGTCTCCCCCATAAGTTCGTTTAAGTCATCACTCATAGATAGCTTCTCCTTTACAAAAAATATGGGTGTAGTATAACAGTATTTTTCCATTTTTTCAATAAAATATGGCTAAAAAGCCCTATAAATGGTATAATGTTTAGAACTGTGCAAAAGTGAAAGCAGGTATAGTATGACATTTATTCTCAAAAGAGGAGATTTTTTAAATAGAGGAGCTTATCGTGATAAAGATGATGTCACCTTTACATTCTGCGTTAAGCATAAAGCTCCTACCAATATTTTGCTTTTCGATATAGATTCCAAAGAGCTGCTCTTTACGATTCCGCTTACAGATGAGTACAGGATCGGACTCATGTATTCCGTTACAATTTCAGGTCTCAGCTGGGATAAGCTTTGCTATCTGTATGAATCTGATGAGGTAAGCTTTGTGGATCCTTACGCCTGTGCCATCATTGGCCGTGAAAAGTGGATGGACGAAGGCAGACAGAGCAATGACTATCGTATCTACGGCGGCTTTTACGATGTGTATCATGACTGGGCGGGTGATATCTGCCCGGAGATCGCACCCTGCGACACAATTATCTACAAGCTTCATATGCGTGGTTTTACCATGGATCACAAGCTTCA
Organism: uncultured Lachnospiraceae bacterium; assembly: GCA_946613735.1. The sequence goes on from CAMOFS010000281.1 coordinate 1,880, forward strand.
TTCCAGACAAAAGGGCAACTTCAGGGGCGTGCTGGCCTGTCTGCCTTATCTTAAAGAGCTGGGAGTCACTTCCCTTGAGTTCATGCCTATATATGAATTTGAAGAGGCAAGATATCACAGTCACAAGGAGATGGGAAAAAACGGCAAGGCCACACTTGTGACGGAGCCTCCATACAGCACTAATTACTGGGGCTACGGTAAGGGATATTATTTTGCGCCCAAGGCTTCATACTTCGGAGGCAGGGATATCCAGCACAACATGAAGGAGATGGTCCGTGCCATCCACGAGGAGGGCATGGAGGTCATCATGGAGATATCTTTTTCCGGTCACGAAAGCGATGATTATATTATAGATGTGCTTTTGTTCTGGAGAAAGGAATATCATATAGACGGCTTTCATATCCTTGGAGTGGGACTTCCATCGGAGCGTATTGCCATTAATCCTTTTTTGGGAGAGGCCAAGATCTTTTATGATCATTTCCCTGACAAGGTATTATATGATGAGAACGAGGATAAGCATCTTTTTGTTTACAATGATGCCTTTGTCTTTCCCATGCGCAGGCTGCAGCATCATATGGACGGCAGCATAGCTGATTTTGCTGGAGTGCTTAAGCGCCAGCAGGAGCATTTCGGCTATGTCAATTATGCCGCCACCAATACCGGCTTTTGCCTTTTGGATGTGTATAGCTACGGTGAAAAGCACAACCTTTCCAACGGTGAGGACAACACCGATGGCAGCAATTATAACTGCAGCTACAACCACGGCGTGGAGGGTGAGACCAAAAAGAAGAACATCAACCGTATCCGCAGGATGAATGCAAGGACTGCACTTACGGCAGTGCTTTTGTCCCAGGGGATCCCTATGATCGCATCGGGGGATGAGGTCTTGAACACCCAGCATGGCAACAACAATCCCTATTGCCAGGACAACGATATCGGCTGGGTGAATTT
>CAMOFS010000282.1 GCA_946613735.1 uncultured Lachnospiraceae bacterium
AAGCCTGCGGCATAGAGGGGTAGGATGACATAATCAAAGGATTGTTCATGTAAGGGGTGTGGCATGCCATGCCTCTTTTGTGTATAATACTCCCTGTGTGGCGGTTCTTAAATTACTACGCATTCTTCGCGATTGGTCCGGTGATTTAAAACCCGACACACTTGGGTTGTGAAAATTCATTTAATCGGAGATGATAAAATGGCTGAATGGTATAAACTTGATAATGCAGCAACTATTGTGCCCTCATCGGTACACGGCGCAGACACCAGGGTTTTCAGGATAGTATGCGAGCTTTTTGATGAGGTGGACGGCGAGACACTTCAGGAGGCGCTGGATCTGACGGTAGAGGAGTTTCCTCATTTCAACGTGATCCTAAGGAAGGGCTTTTTCTGGTATTACCTTGATTCCGTCCGGACAAAGGCGACGGTAAAGGAAGAGAATAAGCCCGCCTGTGCACCCCTGTATTTTCCGGGACGAAGGAAGCTTATGTACAGGGTAACTTATTTCAAAAACAGGATAAACCTGGAGATGTTCCATGTGCTGGCAGACGGTACGGGAGCTTTTGCATTTTTAAAGGCGATAGTGACAAACTACCTGTGCTTAAAGCATGGACTGTCGGTGGAGCCTGATGCAACAGAGCTGGCTTCCCTAAGCGATCGGAACGAGGATGCATTTTCACAGTTTTACAGCAAGGAAAAATCACAACAGCAGCTTAAAGCAATGCTTGGCACCCACGCCTACCAGGTGGAGATGGAAAAGGATGCCAACCTAAATTCCCGCCTCATAGAGGGCGTGGTATCCGCAAAGCAGTTTATCGAGCTCGCCCATGAGTACAAGACCACGGCGGGAATACTTACAGTGGCGCTTTTCATGGAGGCTGTTTATAATGTTATGAGTATCAGGGAGAGAAAGCGTCCCATTGTGATCTCGGTCCCTGTTAATCTGCGCCAGTACTTCCCTTCGGAAACAACCAGAAACTTTTTTGGAGTGATCAATGTGTCATTTTACCCCGGGGAGTATGACGGCAATTTTGAGAGCCTTCTTGAGGTGGTGAAAAAGTCTTTTGAGGAACAGTTGACTGAGGAGAGACTGCGCGAGACCATGAATGGTTATTCCGGTCTTACCAGCAACATCGGTCTAAAGGTGATCCCCCTTTTCATTAAAGATCCGGTTATCAATATGATCACCCGTGTAGCACAAAAGGGGACCACAGCCACTATGTCAAACTTAGGACGTATAAAGATGCATGAAGAGCTGACTCCATACATCAAGCAGTTTTCCGCATTTATGGCTACCCCCAATATCCAGATCTGCGTATCCTCCTTTGGGGATCGTATGGTATTTGGAGCTGTATCGGCATACTCAGAGCACAATGTATTTACAAATTTCTTTAGGGGACTTACACACCGGGGCCTTTCGGTGGAGATAGCCAGCAATGACTACGACAACAAGCCTTCTCCTTTAGATAGCCAACAATGACTACGACAACAAGCCTACTATAAATCAATCATGAGGTATAAAAATGCAGGAATGTAAAAAATGTAAGATAACCATCCGTGGCAACAAAAAATGCTGTCCCCTGTGTCAGGGGAGACTTTCGGGAGAGCCCGAGGATGCGGCTTTTCCCGTGATAAAGAGACTTCCCCTTACCACCGATGCTGTCTTTAGGATCGCACTGTTTCTGGCAGTGTTAGCCGAGATAGGCCTTGGCTTGATATGTTTTTTAAACGGGGGCTGGATCCCCGGCATAGAGATCGCCATGATAGTGATAGTGTTTGCACTGGCCGATCTGAGAGTGGCCCTCTACTTCAAGGGCAATCTCATAAAGCTCATCACAGTGGAGTCATATGTTGTGATGGTGTCCCTAAACTATGTGGATTACAGGTTTGGCGGATACGGATGGAGCATGGTTTGGGTGACGCCATTTTTATTCATCGCTCTGATGATCACTACCCTTGTGATCGCCAGGATCGCCGGGCTGCTGTTACGGGACATTATGCTATATGTGGTGTTTGATGTTATCATGGCACTACTTATCATGGCCATTCCCATCTATAAGGGCATGAACCCCAACCCCTGGCCCGCAGCCCTAAGTATCGCTATGATGCTGGCCATAGCAGCGTTTGTGATAATTTTCAGGTTCAATGATCTAAAGACCGCTTCGGCGAAGTATCTGAACATGTAATACAGGTAACCATTATGGGTATAGATTCAATAAAAGAAAAGGCTGTAGCCGCAAAGGAGATCATAAGCGAGCACGCCAACAAGCTGGCGGCCTCTGCAGGAGATTTCGTTGAAAACAAAATAGGCGAGCGTATCGAGGGCAGCCCGCTGGAGGCTCCTATTTTGGAAGGTGAGCCCTATGAGATGATCTGGTACAAGCTTCCCATTTCCGGGGCATCCGCCGGTGATGGCTCAGATTTTCACATCTATGTGAAAAAGGGGAGATCGGAAAATCTTTGCATCTACTTTTCCGGTGGCGGTGTGGCATGGAATGAAAAAATGGCGTCCCTTCCGGTTACAGGCGGCAGAGTGGCTGCCTGGAAGCCAAACTATTACTGGAATAACCTAAGGCCCTTCACCCAGGTGATGAATATAAACGTGGGCATTACCGACAACCGCGACATCAATCCTTTCTATGACTGGAACTTTGCGGTGATCACCTATGCCACAGGTGACTTTCACCTTGGAAGCAATGTTTATTCATACAGTGATGGTGAGGGTGAAGCTCAAAAGATCTGCTTTGTGGGCCATGACAATTTCAGATTATCCATGGACAGGGTAAAGGAGCTTTTTCCCACGCCTACAAAACTGCTTATCTCAGGTGA
>CAMOFS010000283.1 GCA_946613735.1 uncultured Lachnospiraceae bacterium
TCCGAGGAAGAATAATACCCTATGGCCAATATCTATTTTGTATCACTGGGGTGTGATAAGAACCTCTGTGATACCGAGCATATGCTATTTTGTTTAAATGCACAGGGCCATGTTATGGTTGATGATCCTGCAGCGGCAGAGGTGATAGTGATCAACTCCTGTAGCTTTATAGAGGATGCTATGCAGGAGAGCATTGATACTATAATCGAGATGGGAGCATACAGGGAATCCGGTGCATTAAAGGCACTTATCCTTACCGGCTGCCTGGGTCAGAGATTCTATGATGAGGTTATAAAAGAACTTCCTGAGGTTGATGCGGTTATCGGTACAAATTCCTGGAACAGGATCTGTGAAGTTATCGATGAGCTTTTAGGTGATGGTGAAGAGTCAGGTGTCATTCAAAGGATTGACGAGCTTTCCGGACTTCCTAAAGCTACGGGCAGGCTCAGGACCGATCCCGTGCCCACGGCTTATCTGAAGATCGCTGAGGGCTGTAATAAGCGATGCACCTATTGTATCATTCCATACATCAGAGGATCCTATCGCAGTGTTCCCATTGATGAGCTTATTGATGAGGCTGAGACTTTAGTGGGCGAGGGTGTTACGGAGATCTCACTCGTAGCACAGGAGGTCACCCTTTACGGCATTGATATTTATGGAGAAAAATCCATATGTAAGCTTTTAGAGAAGCTTTCAGAGATCGAGGGACTTAACTGGATCAGGCTTTTGTATTGTTATCCGGAGGAGATTGATGAGGATCTGATCTCACTTATGGCCACCAATAAAAAGATCTGTCACTACATAGATATGCCCATCCAGCACTGCAGTGACAGGATATTAAAAAAGATGGGACGGCTTACCGGCAGGCAGGATATCATTGACAGGATCGCGTCCTTAAGAGAGCGCGTGCCGGATATAGCCATACGGACTACTCTTATAGCGGGCTTTCCCGGTGAGACAGAGGCTGACCACCAGGAGATGCTCGATTTTGTAAAGGACATGCGTTTTGACCGCCTGGGCTGCTTTGCTTATTCCCAGGAGGAGGGGACACCGGCGGCCACCATGCCGGACCAGATACCAAAGGATATCAAGGATAAGTGGGTTGATGAGATAATGCGTACCCAGATGGATATAGCCTTTGATATAAACCGAGGTCTTGTTGGTTCGACCTTAAGCTGCTTCGTTGAGGGCCGCGTTGATGACGGGGTATACGTTGCCAGGTCCTACCGTGATGCACCTGGTATCGATTCCAGTGTTTTCATTGAGACCGACGAAGAACTTATCAGTGGTGAATTCTATGATGTGGAGATCATGGAAGCCCGGGAATACGACTTAATAGGGGGAATAAAAAATGGAGTTTCTAAAGAATCTTAATCTGCCAAACCGACTTACATTGCTTCGTATCATCATGATACCGATCTTTGTGTTTTTCCTTTTGATGGGACCCGACAGCATGGCATGCAGGATAATCGCTGCTTTGGTATTTATTGCGGCCTCCCTAACGGACACCGCAGACGGATACATAGCCAGAAAGTACGATCTGGTCACCAACTTCGGAAAGTTTATGGATCCTCTGGCAGACAAGCTTTTGGTATGTTCCGCAATGATATGTTTGGTTTCACTGGGTCAGCTTCCCGCATGGATCTGCATTATCATAATCGCCAGGGAGTTTATTATTTCCGGCTTCAGACTTGTGGCCAGTGACAATGGTGTTGTTATCGCAGCCAGCTACTGGGGAAAGTTTAAGACAGTTTTCCAGATGCTTATGGTGATCTTTATGGTGGCTGATTTTGCCTGGGGCTGGTGGCAGCTTTTCGCAAAGATATTCATGTGGATCGCACTGGTCCTTACCATAGTTTCACTGGTTGATTATATCATTAAGAATGTTGATGTTTTAAAGGAAACCAAGTAATGGATGAGCTCGAGATTCTGGCGGGTTATCTTTTAAAGAATAAGCTGTTTATCACCACTGCGGAGTCCTGTACGGGAGGTATGATAGCCTCCAGGCTTGTGGACTATCCCGGTATATCCGGTGTTTTTCAAACCGGATATATCACCTATTCCGAGGATTCCAAGTGCAAAAATCTCGGAGTAGATAAAAAGCTTATAGAGTCCTTCGGTGTGGTAAGTGGCGAGGTAGCCAGAGCCATGGCACAGGGAGCCTTGATGTCTTCCGGAGCTGATATAGCTATTTCATCCACTGGTATTGCCGGACCTGATGGAGGAGACGAGGATCATCCTGTGGGACTTGTATTTTTAGGATGTGCCAACAGATACAGGGCAGTTTCCAGAAGGTTTTTATTTTCGGGCTCACGTAATGAAGTCCGTAGTCAGGCTGTTGATGAAGCCATCAGGCTGGCACTTTATTTGACCAATCATCCGGAGAGTGATCCGGTTATACAGGAGATTTGATATGCGTGTTATCGCAGGAAGCGCCAGGAGCGTGCCCCTACTTACTCCTGAGGGTGATGCCACCAGGCCCACCACCGACAGGATAAAGGAGACACTTTTCAATATAATAAGTGACCGTGTGCAGGGAGCTCGTTTTTTGGATCTTTTCGCCGGCAGCGGACAGATAGGTATCGAGGCACTTAGCCGGGGAGCCCAAAAGGCTACCTTTCTTGAAAAGAACCGGCATGTTGTTGATCTGATCGAAAGAAACCTTGAAAAGACCAAGCTTATAGAAAACGGCCTGGTAAAAAGATGCGATGTGCTTTCTGCCTTCCCGGTGATCAGGGATGATGGGCCCTATGACATCATCTATATGGATCCGCCATATGATATGCACATAGAAGAGGAAGTGATCAAAGAAATCGGAGAACAGGGAC
>CAMOFS010000284.1 GCA_946613735.1 uncultured Lachnospiraceae bacterium
ATTCATTACACAGTCATTACTTCATATCCCAAAGTAAGGGCATGGATGTATTTCCCAGCCAACCTATCATTTTACCGATCGCCAAAGACTTGCTGGCCCAGCTACCGTTAAGATTTAACCTCTTAGTCATGATATCCCTAAGTACCTTGTCAAAGTCCACCATCTTTACGTTTGGATCCTTTTCAAACATCTTTGAGCCAAAATCCTGAAGACGTACTATTGCAGCCTCAGCATAGACCTCTAAGAATTCCTCCTTGACCGTCTTATAGGCCACCTCATCCTCCGGCCCGATCTTCCAGTCATTTGAACGACCATTTTTTATCACAGGATACCTGGTCTTTAAGGTCTTGTAGGCTTCAAATTTCTCCCTAAGTCTTGCGCCTATGCCGTCCTTTTCAATAGAAAACATGATAGGAAGCTCAGCCTCCATGCTCTGCTCGTAATAAGGTACATCCAGATAGCCACTGATTGTGGAAATGACAGGACTCTGCATTTTGTTTGAAACATGAAGCTCGTTATAGTCAGTGTATATCTTATCGGCAAAAGCCGTCTGCTGGGCCTCCGACATTTTACTCTTTTTTGCACGCTGGTCATTCCACAGAGTATCGATGTCCTTTATCATGGCCATCGCCTTCGGAATCTTATTTTCAAAAATATCCAGGATCTTCTCACAGTCAGACCAGTCCAATATCCTCAGTGCATTCCTTAACTGTTCACTAATGGCAACAAAGCCTCCGAATTCGGAAAGACACTCATCCCCACTATTCGGTATCATACTATAACACATCTTGTTCGTAGCTTTTATATGTTCGGGCGACCCCTTCTTGTCTTTCCAGGTGTCAAAGAACTCCTGCATCATCTGACGGTAAGTCTTTGTTCCCTCCGGTATAGAAAGTTTAAAATTCTTATACTCTTTTTTCCCTATTTGGTCACTGTACTTTTTGACATCCTCCACACTCATCCCAAGCTTGTAGAACTCATTCTCATCCATGGTAAAAAGCCGGGCATAACCGTTTGTATACTTTGCAGCAAACTCATCATGCTTATCACCGCCCTGAATCCCATTTTCGAGATCCTGTTCTATGATCCTGTTGTCCATAAGCATGGCGGTAAAGTCATCCTTATTTACAGGTAAAAGAGTGCCCATGAACCGGTTATACTGTTCCTTTGGAGTATCCTTAGTAATAGTCTGTTTGATCTTATTCCTTACTATCATTACAGGATCTGCATCCCGGTAGGTCAAACTTATATGGGGTTCATCCAGCTTTTTTATACCCTCTTTCATCTTTCCTATGGCCCTATTGAGCTCGTCAATGGAGTTCTGGAGCCTGATCTGTCCCTGTGAAAAGTTCTGTATTGCGGGAGGGATCTTAATACCTAACTCCTGGGCTTTTGTGAGACAATAATTGATACGATATCCGGCCTCATGCTCGTCTCCCATATCAAGTATCTTTTTAAACTCCATCTTAAGCTGCGCCTTCTTTTCCTCCGTGTACATGGCTAAAAATTCGGGATCGTTGTTATCCTTGATAAGCTCATTGAAGCCCTCAAAGAAAAGATCCACTCCATGATCTGAAGCTTTGTTGAAAATAGAACCGGCCGCAGCAACCATCATCCTGGCAATATTCATCTGCTGGGCAGGGGTCAGCTGTACGGTGTTACCGAAATCAATAAAGGTAGCATCCTTGTCGTTTATCATGATGTTACCCGCATGCAGATCACCGTGATAAAAACCACCTTCCCTGTTCATTACTGCTTCATCGATCCATATATTACACAGATTGATAAGATGATCACGGCGCTTGATGGCCTCTTCGATCTTGTCCACCAAAAGCTTCTTTTTTTCAAAGAATTTCTGCTCTAAAGCCTCATCGCAATTATATGTGATCTCCTTGGACGTTTTGATGGAACCGTCTTTCATCTCCATCTTTACATAAAGTTCATCAAGGGTTTCATCCGTAAAACTGTTAACTTCATCGATATAGCTCTTCATGGTAGTACCCTCCGCTTTTTCCAGGACTAAAGAAGTGGAGGTGGCAGGTATCCCGTCATACACGTGCATGGTCTTTACATCCGCAAACTTGTCTGTGTAGTTATTCACACCTGCATAGCAGTTTTTTGACTCTATGGAAAGATCCAGTTCCCTTTTATAATTATCCAGCTGTCCCTTATATGTCATATACATGGGCTTATCGGTCGCCATGGCAGCATCAAGCATCACCTTTTCCTCGCGCTGCATACGGTTTTTAGCCTCGGGACGAAGTATTTTTATGACCACCTCTTTGCCCTTTTTAAGCTCAGGTGAGGGGCCATATATCTTACACAAAAATGTCTGACCCACAGAGGCTGCGCCAAGGGACTTTATCCGCTCTATCTTTGTAACCTTGCCTGCAGAACTCTCTACAAGCGCCAAAAACTCCGACTGTACGATCTGATCCGGGATAGGCACCAGATTGTCCTTTACGTCGGAAATAGCTTCCTTTATCTCGTCGGGAAGTCCCTCAACGGGGAGTCCCTGCATCATCTTGTGCATGAGAGGACCTGCGCCACGGATCAGTCCGGCCATAAAATTGGATTGGGTGCGCAGTTTCTTATTATACTCCCTGTATTCACGTATCTGCGCCAGATCTGCTTCGTTAAGATCGTAGACCTTATTATCATTATCATCCTTGTGTGTATTATTAAAGAAATCTCTGTACTTCGGATCCTTACTCTCTTTTAGATCCCTGGCGATATCATTGTCAGTCCTGGTGTCATCATGTACGATCTTTGCAGAACGAAATACGGATGCCAGCATACAGCGCTTGTCTATATTGCT
>CAMOFS010000285.1 GCA_946613735.1 uncultured Lachnospiraceae bacterium
TGGGCTGCTTGTTATCCCCGTAGGGGTGCCAGACCCCTATACCGTTCATAAGTATGATCCCATTGGAGGACAGCCTCCTGCCGTACTCAATATCATCATAATGGATGAATACGGGCAGAGGCAGATTGTTTTCGTTTATCACCGAAGTGGGGATGCAGCAGAACCACCAGCCGCCATAGTTTACGGCATTGTCCGCCTCATTGGCGCTTATAGCCTTTTGATCCCTCAGGTCCCACCCGTGGTTAAAGGAACGGATGGTAACTCCCTTCCAAAAGGCACCGTTTTCAAACTGCATATACTGCCGCTCCAGCTCCAGCATGGCTCCGCAGACATTGGCATCCCGGTATTCCAGCTTCATCATGGTCAAAAGCATATACACTCTCTCGATGATCGCGGGATCGAATTCGATATCGTCATCCATAAGGATCACATGGGAAAAGGGATCGCGCTTTCTGTACAGCACTGACTCTATAATGCTTCTGGTAAAGCCCCCGGCTCCACCCACGTTTTTATTGGGAATGATATGTACCGTCTCCCTGTATTCAAAAAGATCCGCCGGCAGAGTCTGTCCGTTATCCGAGATATATACCTCTGCCCTTTTATACACCGGCGATGCAGGATTTTCCATAAGCTGTGACAAAAGCTTGTCCACATTTTTCTTAAGGGCCTCCTCCCGGCGGAAGGTGCAGATATTAAAGGAAAGCCTGATGTCATTAAGGTCGGTCCTCTCGCGGGTCTCATAGGCGCCACCTGTGATCACCGCTTCGGTAACCGCCGTGATCTCCACGTAGATTATCCCCTCATCGCAAAGCCTTCCAAAATAGATCCTGCCGCCACCCTGCTCGTCTTCAAGGGAGGTGGGGATCTCAGTCTGGTGCCTTGACATCTGAGCCACCTTGGCATAGGTGTCCCTGGCTAAAAACTCCGACTCACGCTTATCTCCTATGGCATTTATCGCCTTGATCTTCACATCTCCGGAAAACCTAAGAGAAAGCCACAGCTCATCAAGCTCTGTATATCTCATCCACTTGCCTATGGAAAAGCTGTTAAAATAGGTCTCCAGGGAAAGCGTCTGCCCCGGTAAAAGGCGCACCTCATCCTCCCCCACGCAAACACCCTCTCCGCGGAAGTACAACAGCTTTTCTTCACATATTCCTTTTCTCGGGAAAAGCAGCTTTTGTAATATCATCCCTGTCGGTTCCTCATAGCCTTAAGCCTGTCCATAACATCCTTCATCTCGCGGCTTTTGCCAAAGAGCAAAACCACCACAGTATTATATACCAAAACACAGATCATTGCCTTAAGAAAAACTCCGGGCCAGCCGGAAAGCTTTACCAGGCCGCACAGGTAGTTGGTTACCGCAATATCAGAAAAGGCAATAAGGGTATAAATCGCATAGAGCTTATAATACACCCCTACCTTCATGCCGAAGCCATGCCTGAAGGTCACCAGCGGCTCGATCCAAAAGCAGGTAGTCAAAACACTTATCACCGTACCCAAAAAGATACCCACCACTCCGATCTTTTGCACCAGGATCAATGAGGCTGCAAGATTGATGATGATTTCGAAAATGGGCTTGTACCTGTCATACCAGAACAGACCCATGGCATCCCTGAAGGATAGTGTCACCTTTCTCATGCCGTTTAGGTAAAAAACCGCCACTATGGAAAGCACCACCGTCATATCGAAAAGATAGCTCTTTCCTGCCCACGCCCCAATGAAGGGGTTGTACATAACAATAAATGCGCAGGAACAGAAGCCGTATATCCAAAAGCTTAAAAACAAAAGAGTCTTGTACACCTCAAAGAGACGTCCCGCCCTGCCTTCATCTATGGGCTCCCCACCCGGCCGGCGTCCCATTTCCTTTTTTTCATCCACCGACAGATCCCCGATTCCGGCGGTAAATGCTCCGTAAAATCCGTTAAGCCCGGTATTTACCGTGGCCTGGATCATGATGTAATTGGAATATATCCCCACTGCGCCAAGTCCTACAAAGGCTGACATAATGAGATTGTCCGTATTGTTTACGATGATGTCCCCCAGCCTGTGGAGAGCCATGGCACCGATGTTTTTTTTAATATCCTTTCGTGTATCTTCATCCGGGAGGGATCGTGTATCTTCAGATAAAAATGCGTACTCCCTGTCCGCCGCCCGTGCACAGAGTACATTTTTTATTATGGAGGAGGACACCTGGATCAAAAGAAATGGTATAAACCTCTTAAACACCAGAAGCACTATCATCTGGATGATAAACTGAGCTATCATCACCACGGCATCAATGGCTGTGGTGATATAGGCCTTCTGGTTGGCATATATTATGGAACGCTTGTAGGAAAAAAAGTAGGAGCTTACCGCATCAGACAGAAACAAAAGATAGATCACCGTAAGGTTTTCCATACCGCTGTATAGCTCATAGTCCCGTATGAGATAGGGTAAAAACGGGATCAGCAAAAGACCGAGGATCGCCACCGTCGCGGCGACCCCAATATAAAGCCGCCGGTACAGATTCATAAGACGGCGGATCATATCCCGGTCGTTATTTGCCACAGGCTCATATAGCTTGTATATCATGGCGGTACCGATGCCCAGCTCCGCAAAGGATAAGACAGTGAGCACATTACCAAAAAGACCGTTTACGCCCAGGTATTCCGCACTCAAGGTATAGATAAAGATGGTCCTCACCACAAAGGACAGGATCACGTTTATGAAATGGCTGCCTGTGGAAGCCATAAAGTTTATCACAGAATATCTGGTTCTCATTATGCTTTGAATTTTAACAGATTACGCCGATCAATGTCTATGATAAGATAG
>CAMOFS010000286.1 GCA_946613735.1 uncultured Lachnospiraceae bacterium
CATATGTGACAAATGACTTTATCACCTATGTAAGACCCCTTATCCAGGGCGATGTAAGCCCCGTAATGGTTGATGGTATTCCCCGTCATCTGTTTGTACCGGGATATCAGGAGCTGCTTTAAAGCAAAGGCGCTGTGAGGCACATTCTCACAGCGCTTTTTTCTTTCGGAGGGGAGCATCATGAACAAATTTAAGATTTTTATATCAGCCATTCTTGCCGGCATCAGTATTTCTCTGGGAGGCACTATTTTTTTGTCCCTGGACGACAAGGTCATCGGCTCGTTTTTATTCGCAGTGGGACTGTTTTGCGTATGCACCGGGGGACTTCATCTTTTTACCGGAAAGGTATGCTATGCGTGTTTCAATGACAGGGATTATGCGATATCTTTGCCCATAATCTGGCTTGGCAACCTGGTGGGAGCCTTTCTTACCGCTACGGTCATAGGACTAAGCAGGATAGGAAACATATCGGAGAAAGCGTCCCAGATGTGCGAGGTAAAAGGGAATGACAGCCTTTTAAGCCTGTTTGTGCTGGGGATATTCTGTAATGTGTTTATCTTCATTGCCGTGGAGGGTTATAAGACCATTCCGGATGCAGGAAAGTACCTGGCCATAATCTTTGGCGTAATGGGCTTTATTTTATGCGGCACGGAGCACTGTGTGGCGGATATGTTCTATGTCAGTGTGGCAAAGGCCTGGTCTTTTGACTTTTTGATCAGGATAATCGTCATTACTGCAGGCAACAGCTTAGGCGGGATAGCAGCTGCCTGCCTGCTGAAATTAAAAAATGATAAGTAAAACTTTTGCCTTGACAAACAGTTTAAAGTGGTTTAGTATTTGTAGCAATTAAAAAAGACAGCAAAGGCGCTGTGAGTAGAAGTTACTCGCAGCGCCTCTTTTTTTGCCCAAATGAAGGAGGGAAAGATCATGTGCTCGATAATGGCGCTGGAAAAAATGACTATATCGGATGAGGAGTTTAAAAAGCATCTTTTTATGACTCACTCCCGTGGACCGGACATGGAAAGGATAACAAAGCTTGGCGACTCTCTGCTGGCATTTCAGCGGCTTTCCATCATGGGACTTACAGAGGAGGGCATGCAGCCATTTTCGCACAACGGTAACTATGTGGTATGTAACGGCGAGTTGTACGGCTTTAGACCAATAAAAGAGGCATTTTTGGCAGAGGGCTACGAATTTAAAAGTGACAGCGACTGTGAGATCATCCTCCCAATGTATGAAAAATACGGTTGTGAGATGTTTAAAAAGCTGGATGCGGAATTTGCCATGGTGATATATGACAAAGAAAGGGAAAGCCTGATCGCAGCCAGGGACCCCATCGGGATCAGACCACTGTTTTACGGATATGACGGGGGCGGCCACATAGCTTTTGCGTCCGAGGCAAAAAACCTCATAGGGCTGGTGGACAGGGTAAAGCCCTTCCCCCCGGGACACTACTATGCGGATGGCCAGCTGGTATGCTACTGTGATCTGGCAAAAAGACAGGAATACGTAACTGACGACATTGAGACGGTTTGTTCAAATATCAAAAAAAAGCTTATCGCAGGAGTGGAAAAAAGGCTTGATGCTGATGCCCCCCTTGGCTTTTTACTAAGCGGCGGCCTGGACAGCTCACTGGTATGTGCCATATCACAGAAGCTTTTGGATAAGCCCATAAGAACCTTTGCCATAGGCATGAGCGAAGACGCCATTGATCTTAAATATGCAAAGGAAGCGGCAGACTATATAGGGGCTGACCACACGGAGGTGATCATAGACCGGGATACCGTGATAGAGTCCCTGGAAGAGGTGATAGCAGCACTTGGAACCTATGATATCACAACCATCCGTGCCAGTATGGGAATGTATCTCTGCTGCAAGGCCATCCGGGAGAGGACAGACGTCAGGGTGCTGCTTACCGGAGAGATATCGGATGAGATCTTTGGATACAAATACACCGATTTTGCTCCGGATGCCGAGGAGTTCCAGGCTGAAGCAGAAAAACGACTGCGTGAGCTTTATATGTATGATGTGCTCCGTGCTGACAGATGTATTTCGGTTCACTCCATGGAAGCCAGGGTACCCTTTGGAGACCTGGACTTTGTATCCTATGTCATGAGCATAGATCCCGCCATGAAGATGAACACCTACGGCAAAGGAAAGTACCTTTTGAGACATGCATTTGAAGGTGATGACCTGTTGCCCCATGATATTCTTTTCAGGGAAAAAGCCGCATTTTCGGACGCCGTGGGACATTCCATGGTGGACTACATCAAGGAATATGCCAATGAGTACTATTCCGACGAAGAATACGAAAGAGGCATTGCCGGATACGACTACGCTAAGCCCTTCACTAAAGAGTCTCTTTTATACAGGGAGCTTTTTGAAAAGTACTATCCCGGGCAGGCACACATGATCACCGGCTTTTGGATGCCAAACCCCACCTGGCCCGGATGTAACGTCGACGACCCCAGCGCGAGAGTGCTGTCAAATTATGGAAACAGTGGTGTGTAAAAAGGAGGAAATGTGAAATGAAGAACGTACCTGAAATCTTCGGAAGCAAAGTTTTCAACGACGCAGTGATGAAGGAGCGTCTCCCAAAGGACGTGTATAAGGCACTGCACAAGACCATCGATGACGGAGAGCATCTCCAGATGGATCTGGCAAATGTACTGGCTGAGGCCATGAAAAACTGGGCAACGGAAAACGGAGCCACCCATTTTACACACTGGTTCCAGCCCATGACCGGCGTCACCGCCGAAAAGCA
>CAMOFS010000287.1 GCA_946613735.1 uncultured Lachnospiraceae bacterium
TGGAAAGCTCCTTGGGATCAGTCTGCCTTTCACCGAGACCGGGGACGCACTCCATGGCGCCGTCGTTTTCGATGATGATGCAGTCAGCCATGTCGCCCACGGGGGTGCGGCGTTTTTCGATGCCCTTTACGGTGCCTGAAGCACCGGCATAGATGTGTGCGGAGACAAAACCTGCGGCCTCAGCTATTTTCTGTCCCCTGAGTACTCTGTCACCCTTTTTTACGATGGCCGCGGCAGGTGCGCCGATATGCTGAGAAAGAGGATAAGCCAGCTCTCCCGTCGGCGTGTAGTCACTGACGGGCGTATCCTTTGACAGGGCCTTGCCGTCATCGGGATGTACGCCTCCGTTAAATGTATCAGACATATACCATACTTCTCCACTTGATTTATTCAAAAATTACATATATTATAATAAAGTATTCTTTAAATATCAATAATGGGAGAGCAAAATGAAAACCGTAAAGACACCCATCAAGCCAAATCTTACTACTTATCCCTACGAAAAGCTGGGGGATCTTCAGGATATCCTCTTTATGGACATAGAGACCACCGGTTTTTCCCCGGATTCATCGGTGCTTTACCTCATAGGCTGTGCCTATATCGAGGACGGCATTTTTAACGTGATACAGTGGATGGCCGAAAATTACGACGAGGAAGAAGCCGTGCTCTACGCCTTCTACAATTTCGCATCATCCTACAAAAAGCTGGTGCACTTCAACGGAAATCATTTTGACATCCCCTTCATGTCCTCCCGCATCGAAGAGCTGGATCTTCCCTTCGACCTTCGTATCTTTGAGGGCATCGATATCTATAAGCGTCTAAAGCCCTATAAGGAATTTCTTAAGCTCCAGTCCTTAAAGCAGCGCAGCATCGAGGAGTATATGGGCCTTGAGCGCGAGGACACTCTGGGCGGCATGGAGCTTGTAAATGCCACAAACGAATATCTGCAGACCGGTGATGAGGATATCGCCTCCACTCTTCTGCTTCACAACCTTGACGACCTCAAGGGCCTTGTAGGCATAGTTCCCATGCTGGCGGTCACTGACCTCTTTACCGAAAACATCAGGGTCACAAAGGCCGGCCGCAATCCCTACACAGATGCCGACGGCATCGCCAGGAGCGAGGTCATCATGGAGCTGGCTCTTCCCTCTCCCCTTCCGGTTCCCGTTTCCTACGGCTGGTCGGACTGCTATTTCACCGGCGAGGGCACCAGGGGCAAGCTCAGGGTAAGCGTATACCAGGGCGAGCTCAAGTACTTCTACCCCAATTACAAAGAGTATTATTATCTTCCCGATGAAGATGTAGCCGTACACAAGAGCGTGGCGGCCTATGTAGATCCCTCAAAGCGTGAAAACGCAAAGGCCTCCAACTGCTACACAAAGAAATGCGGTATCTTCCTTCCCCAGTGGGATCCGCTGTTCTCTCCCGTCTTCAGGCAGGCCTATAAAGAGCCCACCATGTACTTTGAGCTGACGGATGAATTCAAACACGATCCCAAGCGCTTTGCCACCTACGCGAAGCATCTTCTGCAGATGCTGGTGACTCCCTATTGATCCGAAAGCAAAATCCCGGGCACTTGCCGGAGGAAGCCCCGCCGGGATCCTGGGGGATGTCAATGAGCTTCTCGCAGAGGGTAACGAGCGGAAGATGTTTACCACCGTATGGCTGGCCATACTGGAGATATCCACGGGCCGCCTGGTATACGCCAATGCCGGCCATGAAAAGCCCGCAATAAAAAGAAATGACGGAGTCCTCGCCTCAGTTTGATGACCAGACCATGCTTATTCTGGAGTATAAGGGATAATAGCCCCTCTCATAGATGTTCATGTATACCACCCATATTACTCGTCCCCGTCAACGGGTTCACCATCTATGGTATATACATCCTGTTTTTTTATTAGAATCAGATCATCTATTTCTCCAGCATCGTTAAGAACATATCTAAAATAGTATTCTGTTGTGATGTTATCAGATTCATCTGTATCAAAAATACTGTGCTTTTTTTCAGCATATATAACAACAACATAGTTACCATTTTCATACTCCAAGCCACTTGTGATGTTAGCAATACTGTTCACATCATCCAGAAAACTTTTTCTGTTTTTGTATTTTTCCTTAAAACGCTCCGAAAGAAAGAGATTATCCCAATTTGTATATTTAGAAAGTGCCGCATGTATATCGTGAGAAATCTCAGATGCATTTAGTTGTGTCAGATCTGTGATGCCGGAATAAACCCGCAGATTATAAAGTCGTTCTTCTTTACCCGGAATGCTGTACTTGTTTAAAACATGATTAATCATAAATGCAGCCACGCCAATTACAAACAATGCGGAAACAAAAATGACTATTGATTTTTTCATGATGTACTTTTTCATTTTGTTCCCCTTTCTGCTCCTAAGTATCTATAAACCCTGTTGTAACATTCCTCTTCGCCACTGCCATTTATCAATGAAATATAATTTCCTTTATCCGAAGTCTCAACCCTTATTTTATAAAGTTGCGGATACGAACGATATACCCTACCCCAGCCAAAGTTAGGCGCAGTCACAGTTAAACCATCTCCCAGATAGATATGGACATGACCTTTTCTTGCAAGGATATCACCTTTTTGCAGACAAAACTCATTCTCGATCCCAAAAATTAACCCTTCAGATACGTGATCATCATCTACATCAATTATTTGAAATTCAGAATCGAATATTTCAAATCCAAGATTTACTAATCCGTAAGCTATATCTCTACTATTATTAGCCA
>CAMOFS010000288.1 GCA_946613735.1 uncultured Lachnospiraceae bacterium
GCATCCAAAAGCTTTTCGGCCAGATCATATCTGCCGATGTATGCGGCAACCATCACAGCGCCACCAAATATGAGAGCGTTTTTCTTCCTGTCGAAATACACCTGATAATACTGCTGTGAATCAGAGCCCCCATCAAGCTGCTCTTTCTCATAGCCTTTTTTTACCAGGGCCTCCAGCTCCTTTGCTATCCTCGTCTCATCACTAAGGCTTTTGACGTCAGCCTTATTATTAGAACTAATGCCATAAGTTGAATCATAATTATTCGTAAATCCAAAACCCCTGTTCGTAAACCAATGGTTTAGAATATCTATGCTGTCTGGGGTAGGTGTAGAACTTAGTCCAAGCATCAATCCAGTCCCAGCATTCATAGTATGATGAGTAATGTTTAATCCTTCTGTATACATAAAAAATGACCTCCTTTAATTTTTTAAAGTGAGGTCATTATAAAATACCCATGATTTTTTTTACGCAAATATTTGAGTTATAAAAATTTTTTCAAAAATTTATGCTGTTGAGACATTTTGTCAGATTTTCAAATTATGACATCTCTCTAGACCGCTCCACCGCTGCGGTAACAGCCGATACCACCGATGATCTGAATCCGTTATCCTCCAAAGTCAGCACTCCCTCGATGGTGGTGCCTCCGGGTGAACATACAGCATCCTTAAGCGCCCCCGGATGCTGACCGGTCTCTAACACCATGGTGGCTGCACCACGAACAGTCTGTGCAGCGAACTCATATGCCTGGGGTCTGGTCATACCCTCTGCCACAGCCGCATCAGCCATAGCCTCGATCATCATATATACAAAGGCCGGTGAGGATCCCGAAAGTCCTGTGACACAGTCCATCATGTCCTCATCCACCAGCTTTACCCTTCCGAAAGCGCTCATGTATCCGAGGATCTTTTCATTATCCTCATCTGTCATGTTTGCATTTACTGCGATGGCAGTCATGCCTTCACCCACCAGGGCAGGTGTATTGGGCATGCAGCGGACTACCTTTATCTTTCCTGCCACCTCCATGGACATGCAGGCCTGCTCCACAGAGCTTATGGATCTGCCGGCTGCCACATATACCAGTATCTGGTCTGCAGAGAGGTTCTCCCTGATAACCGGAAGCACGTCATCCAGCTGATAAGGCTTTACCACTACAAAAAGCACGTCCGAGTCTCTGGTGACGGCACCATTGTCGTCCATCACATCAGCACCCAGCTCTGCAGCCTTTTGTCTGGAGGCCTCATATTTTTCGGATACTCCCACTTCGTTTTTAGCTACTACGCCGGAAGAGATCATGCCCTTTATCATAGCAGAGCCCATGTTCCCGGCACCTATGAAGCCAACCTTGTATTTTCTGCTCATCTTATTCCTCCCTAAAAGATCCTTCGCTACGCTCAGGATGACAAGCATGTCATTCTGAGGGCAAAGCCCAAAGAATCTTACTTTGCTGTCTCCAGATACTTATCCACTGCTGCCAGTCTCGCACATATCGTAAAGATATCCGCCGCCAGCTCCAGTTCATCCCTGCTGGGATATGTCGGCGCTATGCGGATGGTGGAATCCTCAGGATCCTTGCCATAAGGGAAGGGCGCTCCGGCACCGGTAAGCACCACGCCTGCCTTTTTACACATTTCCACGATCTTTTTCGCACAGCCGGGCACCGAAGTAAATGTGATGAAATATCCTCCCTTGGGTGTCAGCCACTCTCCGGCATCACGGCCGCCCAAGTCTCTTTCCAATGTCTTTAAGACCATCTCGAATCTGGGGCGAAGGATGGCTGCATGCTTTTTCATATGCTCGGGTATCTTTTTACCCTTATCAAAAAAGATGGCGTGTCTAAGCTGGTTTATCTTGTCATGGCCGATAGTCTGTATGGTCATGGTGGCAAGCGCGTCCTTTAGGTTCGCATCTGATGCTGCCATACCGGAGATACCCGCACCTGCAAAGCTGATCTTTGAGGTAGAGCAAAACTCATATACCATGTCGGGATTGCCTGCTTTTTCACACTCCTCAATGATGTTAAGTATCTTTATCTCGTCATAAAGATAGTGCACGCAGTATGCATTATCCCAAAACAGTCTGAAGTCCTCGGCCGCCGGCTTGAGATTAGCAAAACGCTTTACTGTCTCGTCCGAATACACCACGCCCTGGGGATTGGAAAACTTCGGTACACACCAGATGCCCTTTATGGACTCATCCTCGGACACAAGCTTTTCTACCATATCCATATCCGGACCGTTTTCTGTCATGGGGACATTTATCATCTCTATGCCGTAGTATTCACAGATAGAAAAATGTCTGTCATATCCGGGAACGGGGCATAAAAACTTTACCTTATCAAGCTTGCACCAGGGAGTATGTCCCATGATACCCTTTATCATGGCACGGCCTATGGTGTCAAACATCATATTAAGGGATGAGTTACCATAGAGGATCACCTGATCCGCATTTACCTCAAGCATGGTGGCCAAAAGCTCACGGGCTGAATAGATGCCCTCTAAGCCGCCGTAATTTCTGAGGTCGATATTCTTTTCCGCAAGCACCACATCTATCTCATCTACACCCATGTTCAAAAGATCCATGGACAGATCCAGCTGCTCCTCGGAGGGCTTTCCTCTTGCCATGTTAAGGGTGAGACCCCTGTTTTTCCACTCATCAAAGGCTGCCTCCAGGCTTCCCTTTTCATGAAGGAGTTCTTTTTTTGACATCTCTTTGTAGGATTTCTTAGCCATCTTTTACCTCCTGTTTTTTA
>CAMOFS010000289.1 GCA_946613735.1 uncultured Lachnospiraceae bacterium
GCAAGCTCCTCAGCCTGATAATCCTCGGGGAAGGTAACCTTGACATCCACATCCTCCTCAAGGCCAACACCCTCAAGCTGATCCTCGAAGCCGGGGATGAAGGTGCCGCTGCCAAGCTCTAGAGTGTGGTTCTCAGCACTGCCGCCCTCAAAGGCCTTACCATCTATGGTACCCTTGAAGTCCAAAACAACAGTGTCGCCCTTTTTCGCGGGACGATCGGTAACCTCTACCATACGGGAATTCCTCTTAAGGTCGTTCTCGATCTCCTTGTCAACATCCTCATCGGTAACATCCGTGTCGATCTTTTCTACAGAAACTCCCTTGTACTTACCGAGCTTAACGGGAGGACGAAGGGCTACAGTAGCTTCAAAGATGAACTCCTTACCCTTTTCGATCTGCTTGACCTCGATCTCAGGAGATGATACAACATCCTCATCGATCTCGTCAAAAACATTGGGATAATTCTCATTGATCAAAAACTGTGTGGCATCCTCGTAAAAGATCTCGGGGCCATACATCTTCTCTATCATGTTCTTGGGTACCTTGCCTTTTCTGAATCCCGGCACCGAAATACGATTCCTGATACGCTTATATGCGCGGTCACATGCCTCATCTAATTTCTCAGGCTCCAAGCTTATGATAAGCTTCGCCATGCTTCCTTCTAATTTCTCTACCTGTACGTTCATTACGAATACCCTTTCTTATTATATAAGTTACGCGACCATAAGGTCACACATTCGGTGATTTTACCACAATTTCAGCAGATTTTCAATAATATACTTATGATTGATTATTTTTTTGGTTTGTAATATAATAATATGCGAAACAAAATACCTTTTTTTTAGGAGAGAGAAAAATGGATTTTAGTAATTACTCCATCCTCATAAGCGATGATTCCATTTTAGCCAGGAAGCAGCTTAAGGATGTGATCAATTCTCTTGGCGAGGGTGCTACTTTTATCGATGCATCCAATGGTCAGGAGGCTATCGACAAGTATCGTGAGCATCATCCCACTTTAGCATTTTTAGATATAGTTATGCCTGTTAAGGATGGTATTGAGGCAGTTAAGGGCATCATTTCTGAGGATCCCCAGGCCGATATCATCATCGTTTCGTCTGTGGGTACACAGGCTCAGCTTAAGGCTGCCATTGAGGCCGGCGCCAAGGATTTCATCCAGAAGCCCGTTAATGTTGCGCAGGTTCAGGCAATCGTTGAAAAGCACCTTCCTTAGGAGGACGATATATGTTTGCACAATTTTTCGGTAATTTCCTTCTGGGCAAAGATGCCGTCACTACCGAGCAGCTTTCCAAAGCCATCGCGCAGACCCAGAGCACTCATGTTAAGCTCGGCACCATAGCCATGCAAAAAGGCTATATGACCGCAGCCGAGGTCGACGAGGTGTGCTTTATGCAGACTCGTGAGGACAAGCGCTTCGGTGAGATAGCTGTTGAGCGCAACTACCTCTTTGAGGATCAGCTGGAAGATCTTTTGGAGACCCAGAATTCCAACTACCTCCTTTTGGGACAGGCACTTGTGGATCTCGGATATCTCAGTAACGAGGAACTTGAATCATATCTTATAGAATATCAGGCCGAGAACGACCTTGGCGCCCTCTCCGCCGGAGATGAGAGCGATGATGCCGTGGCACGTCTGGTGGAGAACTTTTTGGATGAGGCCGACGGAGCCATCCCCGATCACGCTGTTTTATACATCAAGCTGGTGTTCAACAGCCTGGTGCGTTTCGTGGGACAGGACTTTACTCCATTGGCTCCCATAGAGGTGGACAGCTACGAGGCACACTGCTGTGTGACCCAGCGCATCGGAGGCCCTATCCATATTACCGCTTCTCTTGATATGGATGAGGATGTGGCCATTGAGTTCGCATCACGGTATGCGGATATGGAGTTTGACAGCTTCGACGAATATGTTGAGGCTTCCCTTGAGGACTTTCTTAACCTTCACAACGGGCTCTTTACAGTTAATATGAGTAACTCCCGTGCCATGGAGCTTTCTTTGGAGCCTCCCTATCATGAGGACAAGGCCGAGATCACCTTCCGTGGCAAGTGCTACGTGATCCCTGTGATCTACCCCTTCGGGACAGTATATATTTTAGCAGAGATCTGATTTGTCTAAAGCAGCGCTTCCTTTGTCATTCTGAGCGTAGCTTCCTTTGTCATTCTGAGCGTAGCTTCCTTTGTCATTCTGAGCGTAGCGAAGAATCTTAGAGCCGGGGTGTAAACCCCGGCTCTACTACTATGCTCTAAGCTCTATGTTCATCTTCTTAAGCGAATTGACTATGCGCTCCATGGCAGAGGACACATCCTCGTCCGATAAGCTGCGATCCGGCGCTCTGAACACCAGTGAGTACGCCACGGACTTGTGTCCGGCCAAAATCTGCGCTCCCTCGTAAATATCGAAAAGCTCGTAAGACTCTAAGAAGGCTCCGCCCTTGTCCTTGAACACCTTTTCTATCTGGCCTACAAGGATATCCTTGGGTACCACCATGGAGATGTCCCTGGTGGATGCAGGGAAGTTACTGATGGGAACAAACTTCTTTTCAGCCTCTCCTGCCCTCTTTAATATCTCAGGCATATCTATCACGGCAATGATCACCCGATCCTTTATACTGTAGTTAGCACATACCATAGGATGTACCTCGCCAATATATCCTATGGCCTCTCCATCATAGCTTATGGAAGCCTTTCTGCCGGGATGGAGGTATGGCCTGTCGCACTCA
>CAMOFS010000290.1 GCA_946613735.1 uncultured Lachnospiraceae bacterium
GGAACCCATACTCAGTCATCCTTTTTGACGAGATAGAAAAGGCTCATCCCGATGTGTTCAACGTGCTCTTACAGGTTTTGGACGAGGGTCATATCACGGACTCACAGGGACGTAAGGTGGACTTTAAAAACACCATTATCATCATGACCTCCAACGCAGGTGCCAAGGAGATCATGGAACCCAAGCATTTAGGCTTTGACGCAGTCAACGACGAAAAGCATGATTACGAGATAATGAAGAGCCGGGTGGAGGAGGAGCTCAAGCACCTTTTCAAGCCTGAGTTTTTGAACCGTATAGATGAGACCATAGTATTCAGAGCCCTTAATAAGGACGATATGAAAAAGATCGTCACCATCCTTACAAAGTCACTTGTCGAAAGGTGTAAGGAGCAGATGGACATTACCTTAGATATTAAGGCTCCGGTAAAGCAGTATATCGTAGATAAGGCCTTTGATCCCAAGTTTGGAGCCAGACCTCTTCGCAGACGTATCCAGACGGATATCGAGGATGCGCTTTCCGAGGAGATCTTATCTGGCAGGATCCATTCCGGTGACACGGTCAAGATAAAAGTAAAGGAAGATCATCTGGTATTTGAAACAGTGTAAAGGAGGACGATGATGGCAGTGATCAGCGAGCTTATCAGAGAAGAGGCAGATGGTACATTGAGCTTTGGTGACTATTCTTTGGCATCAAAGACTAAAAAGGAGGATTTCGCTGCAGGAGGAGCATCCTACAAGGTGAAGACCTTCAAAGAGATCACAAAATTAGAGCGGGACGGATATTTCGTATACGAGAGCACACCCGGTACGGCTGTTGAGAGCTTTGACGGTTCTAAGGACGGTGCAGCCTTTACGGTTTGTGGTGCTGAGGATGCTCAGATCACCCTGGAGTTTGAGCCTGAGACTGAGTATACAGTTTCCATCGACGGCAAGGACGCCGGCACCATCAAGACCAACCTCGGCGGCAAGCTTTCACTCTCAGTGGAGCTTGATGAGGGAAAGAGCGTTAAGGTAGAGATCAAAAAGGCATAGTATTTCGTATTAAGGCACTATTGTATGTTATCCTAAGGTACCTTTTTATGTGTCATCCTACGTGAAGCGAAGGATCTATATTTCAGGAGGTTTAGCTATGCATATTTTCAACTGGCTGACCGGCATGGCACTTGAGGCTTGCATACTTACACTTGCCACTTATCTTGCGAGACCCAAAAATACTGATGATGAAACTGAGTATAAGACATGGAACAAGACTTTTATGATTTTCTTTTCCATTGCTTTTGCTCTTTTGCTTACTGACATGATCTATACCAATTATCAGTTCCGTATGTACGGGGGCTTGTTCTAGCAGATCATACACGGAGATATGGATTGTATTTACGTGTATTTTTCTTTCATCCCCTAAGGATTTGTTGACATCGTCCGAAAAATATAGTAAGAAGGAAGTCAACAAAGTAAATATCCGGTGCCTGGTTTGACGGATGAGCTTGTCGGGTGACGAAGAAAGCTTTCGGATGATTACTTCAGGAACTTTGTAAACAGTTTCAAAAAGGAGGATCTTGTATGGTGATCCTGAGATGAGGAAGCTGCATTCCAGAAGGAAAAGCAGCTTCTTTTTTGTTGACATCTTTAGTTTATATGGATTAGTATAAACTGCGGACAGAGTTTAAAGGGAATCCTTAAGCCTCTGTCCTCCATGTGGAATGAATTTCTATATCGGGAGAAATAAATGTCAAAGAAAACAACCGTATTTTATTGTCAAAACTGCGGTGCAGACTTTCCTAAATGGCAGGGGCAGTGTCCTGCCTGCAAGCAGTGGAATACCCTGGTAGAGGAGAGCTTTACAAAAGAAGAAAAAAAGACCAGGGCCGCAGTATCCGATGCAAAGACATCTACGCTGGCTGAGGTGTCTCTGTCGGATGCTCCCAGGATGAGCACGCACATAGGAGAACTGGACCGTGTGCTTGGCGGTGGGATAGTTCAGGGCTCCATGATACTTGTAGGCGGAGATCCTGGTATAGGTAAGTCCACCCTGCTTTTACAGGTATGCCAAAAGCTCTCAGCTGATAATGTGAAGGTGCTTTATATATCAGGTGAGGAGTCGTTGCAGCAGATACGCCTCAGAGCCGACCGTATGGGCACTTTTACAGATGCCCTGTCACTTTTATGTGAGACTGATCTGGGCACCATAAAAGGCGTGATAGAGCGTGAAAAGCCTGCCGTAGTCATTATTGACTCCATTCAGACCATGTTTGATCCCGAGGTAGGGAGTGCACCGGGCAGTGTATCCCAGGTACGCCAGTCCACAGGTACTCTTTTACAGATAGCAAAGGGAAACAATATAACCATTTTCATAGTAGGCCACGTTACCAAGGAGGGCGTGGTTGCCGGCCCCCGGGTGTTGGAGCATATGGTGGATACCGTACTTTACTTTGAAGGTGACAGATATGCATCTTACCGTGTACTTCGGGGTGTTAAAAACCGTTTTGGCTCCACAAATGAGATAGGAGTCTTTGAGATGCGCGGTGACGGTCTTTCAGAGGTAGAGAATCCCTCCCAGTATATGCTGGACGGCAGACCTTTTGGCGCCAGCGGATCGGTAGTGGCCTGTTCCATGGAGGGCACCAGACCCATCCTTATCGAGGTTCAGGGCCTTGTTACCAGAACAAACTTCGGTAACCCCAGGCGTACAGCCACCGGATATGATTTTAACCG
This sequence comes from uncultured Lachnospiraceae bacterium, assembly GCA_946613735.1. The sequence goes on from CAMOFS010000290.1 coordinate 2,712, forward strand.
TGTGAACATGCTCATGGCTGTATTG
>CAMOFS010000291.1 GCA_946613735.1 uncultured Lachnospiraceae bacterium
AACATGCAGATGTTCTACATGAAAAACGCCACAGCCACCTTCAGTTCTTTCACCGCCGCCCCCGAGACCGTAACCTTCTAAGGATTGATCAGTAACAGAGGAAGATGGGAATGTCCCATCTTCCTTTTTTTGACGAAATTATATGTTTAATCGTACACAAACATAGATTTTGTTATATAATATCATTATCTGACCACTGCAAATAGGAGGCTTTATTATGTCAGAATACAGTGAATTTTTACATGAAAACCGCATAAAGGTTAACGGCTACCTAAACAGGGTGCTTTGGTTTTTTGTACTGGCGGGACCTGCCATTGCATCGGGTATAAAAGGTGGGATATTTCCTGAGATCACTTACGCCACCTGTGTCAATATTTCAGTGACTCTCATCATTATGGCTTGTATACACTTTGTGCTGTTAAAAAAATTCCCGGACAAGGTTTTTACATGCATATTTGCCCTGGCTACACTAAATGCGCTTTTGGCATACATGTCCTATTCCCATGTGAGTATTTTTCTCACCTGGTTTCTAGTTCCCCTTTTGAGCCTGCTTTTCTGCGATAAATATATTTTCTTTTATGCAGTGATACAAAACTACGCACTGATGCTTATTACCACCTGGGTCTCAGCTCCCTATGAGGCGGCGCTAAAGCCTGAGTACAAAGATGTGACAGCCTACTTTATGGATGTGATGAGCGGCTTTACCATAGAGACCATTATCATGGTGGCTTCTGCCTATACTATAGAAAAGCTTACAGTAGGTTATTTCAAGGACCTTTTTGAACAGAGGCGAAAGATCATAGAGCAGGAAGAGGCAATGGGGGAAAAAATGGACATCCTTGATTCCATGGCCGAGATCTATGACAACGTAAATCTTATCGATTTTGTAAATAGTACTGAGATGTCTCTCCGCGATGAGGAGCAGATAAAACATGGTATCGATCTCAGCTCCCAGACACATACCCTCATGAACCAGCGGATCCAAAAGCAGGTGATGCCGGACCAGATAGATGAGTTTTTGGCTTTTACAAATATCAAGACCGTAAGGTCGAGACTCTCCCAGAAAAAGCTTATCAGTGCGGACTTTATTGATGTGATATCCGGCTGGTTTCGTGCCCAGTATATCACCGTTGATTCCACCCTTGACGGTATCCCCAATGTGGTGATCTATACCACCAGAAATGTGGATGAGGAAAAAAGAAGAGAGGAGCTTCTCATCAGGATATCCATGACGGATGAGATGACGAGACTTTTTAACCGAAGGTGCTATGACGAGGATCTGAAGGAGATCAGAAACGGTGTGCTTTCCGATGACTTTGTATTATTCTCCATAGATGTAAACGGGCTTAAAAATGTAAATGATACAAAGGGACATGCAGCCGGAGACGAGCTGATCAAGGGAGCTGCAAACTGCCTGGCGCTGACTGTTGGCAACAAGGGCAAGGTATATCGGACCGGCGGTGACGAGTTTATGGCTGTGCTCCATACAAAGGAGCCCGAGACGATACGTGAGAAGATAGGTGAAAGGGCAAAGGAATGGCATGGCATATACACTGAGGAGATCACCATGTCCGTAGGATATGCTGCATTAAGCAAGTACCCCGGGGCATCCATAGATGATCTGGAACGCTATGCTGATGCGGATATGTACGCAAACAAGGATAGATTTTACAAGGAGAGGGGCATCGAAAGACGCCGGCACTAGTGGAGGAAAGATATGCAGTGGATCAAATTTACGGTTGAGACTACTACTGAAGCAGAGGATGAGGTATGCGGAGTCCTTTACGGTCTGGGATATGATGCGGTGGAGATAGAGGATCACGCTCCGGTACATGATGAGATCCAGGGCGCCGATTATGAGGAGCTGACCCCGGATGACTGGGATGATGACGGCACAGCCAGAGTTCATTTTTATGTGGAAGAGGGGGCTGACGGCGAGCGGATCGCCATGGAGGTGTCCACTGCTGTTTCGGAACTCAGGAAAAACGGTATCGATATCGGTGCCGGTACAGTCAGCCGCAGTATCACCCGTGATGAGGACTGGGCCAACAACTGGAAAGCCTTTTTCCATGCATTTTCCGTAGGAGATATATACATCCATCCCAGCTGGGAGGAGCCGGGCCCCGAGGCGGCAGGCAAAACGGTGGTACAGATCGATCCGGGAGTGAGCTTTGGCACGGGACATCACGAGTCCACCCAGCTTATAATAAAGCAGATACCGAAGTATCTAAAGCCCGGTGACACCGTGTTTGACGTGGGCTGTGGTTCAGGTATCCTTTCAGTGATCGCCCAAAAGCTGGGAGCCGGTTTTATCGCCGGAGTGGATATAGATCCGGACTGCGTGGCTTCCTCTTATCACAATATGAAAAGGAATGTTTCAAAGAAGTTCTTTGGGGAGTTTATGGTTGGAGATCTGTCGCAGGATGAGACCCTTGGCGGCCGCATCCCCGAGTGCGGATATGAGATCATTTTTGCAAATCTTTTGGCGGATATCATCATGAGCATGCCAAAGGCACTGTACCGTGCGCTAAAGCCCGGCGGAATCCTTATCACTTCCGGGATCATCGATTTTAAGGTGGAAGAGGTATATGACTGTTTAAGAGATGCAGGCTTTATGGTGATAGATACCTTAGAGCAGGGTGAGTGGCGGAGTATTACCGCAAAAAAATAGTGGAGCATATGGGAGTCGAACCCACGGCCTCTACAATGCGAATGTAGCGCGCTCC
>CAMOFS010000292.1 GCA_946613735.1 uncultured Lachnospiraceae bacterium
CAACCGATATCACTTGTCAAGGCCTGCTACCATGGATGGACTGACAGATATGGTAGCAGGCCTGTGCCATGAGTATCCCATGATAGATCCAGACAGGCTGCTGGTATATGGATACAGCGCCGGAGGCATTGGCGCATTAAAGCTGATCAAAAGAGCACCGGGGTTTTTTAAAAAAGCAATAATTATGTGTGCTGCCACCGACTCGGAGGAGATTGAGCGCCTATCATCCACACCCATGTGGCTATTTCACGCTGTGGATGATGATATAGTTCCCAATCATAGGCATAGATTTTTTGGTGGCAGTCATCTCGGATCAGCCCTTATATATGAAGCTTTGAAGGAAAAGATGGGAGAAGATATTCATTACACTGAATACGCTCCCGGCGAACTGATGGAAAGATACGGGGTAAACCCCCATTGTGCATGGGTACCGGTGGCAGAAGATGAGGACGCTCTCCGGTGGTTTCTTGAAAAATGACTTTTTGAAAGGATCAGACTGGGTTATGACAGCAAAAAAGGATGTAAAAAGCCAGCTAATATCGCTTATGTACCTTACGCTTGGAGCAGTAACTGCAGCGTTTTCCATCGAGGAATTCTTATCCCCAAATAATATATTTGACGGTGGGATAGTCGGTGTAGCAATGATCATGGACCGCTTCATTAACCTTCGACTGGGTACTCTTATCATACTTTTAAATATCCCGTTTGTGATACTTTGCTTTAAGGTTTTGGGCAAACAGTTTCTGGTCAAATACGTTTATGCAGTAGTAGTGTTTTCTGCCATGACCGAGGTGTTTAAGGACATGCCTAACATGACAGAGGATACTTTGCTGGCTACAGTTTTCGGCGGCCTGTCACTGGGTATAGGTGTGGGACTTGTGCTAAGAGGCGGCGGATGCCTGGATGGGACGGAGATTTTGGCAGTGATAATGACCAGAAACATGACGTTGTCCGTCGGCCAGATAATCCTTGCGTTTAATGCGGTAATATACTTTTTTGCGGGAGTGGTATTTGGAGCCGATCGCGGAATGTATTCCCTTCTTATGTACATTATTACATCCCGTATAATTGACGTCGTAGAGGTAGGCCTGGATAGGGCCTTTGCGGTCATGATGATCACGGATCATGGGCAGGAGCTTTCCGACCGTATTTATGAGGAACTTGGCCGTACGGTTACATTTTTGCATGGAAGGGGATATATGAGCAGCGAAAGCAAGGATGTGCTTTACTGTGTTGTTACGCGTGCAGAGATCTTTTCCATAAAAAAGATAGTAAATGAGGTGCCCGGCAGTGCGTTTTCCACTATTTCAGAGGTTACGGAGATAATAGGAGATCATATAAAAGATTCATCAAAGGCTTTTGGGCAGCGGTAAACAATAAAAGGCAGGGATTGTCCCCCCGTCTCCTTTATAGGTTTTTGTGCTTTGAAAATATCTCCCAAAAAGCCACAGCACTGGCAGCGGCAACATTCAGTGAGTCCACTTCATGCTGCATGGGGATAATAACCTCATGATCGGCATATGCCAGGATATGTTCGGATATTCCGTGATCCTCATTTCCCAGGATGACGGCATTCTTTTTATTATCAAAAGAAAAATCTCCCAGCTTTTTTGCATTATCGGAAAGTGCCAGCGCAAAGAGCTCAAATCCCGATCTTTTTAATTCTTCTGCTACGTTCTTTTCTGCATAGGTCCAGTCCACTAGAAAGACACTTCCCATACTGACTCTGGCAGCTCTCCTGTAAAGCGGATCGGCACATCCGTGTGTCAAAAGGATCGCATCCGCGCCCAATGCCACTGCAGACCTAAAGATCGCCCCCACATTCGTTGGGTTTTCCACGTCATCTAAAACCACTATTCGTGAACAGTTTTTAATACACTCCAATACAGAAGGTAACGGTTTTCTTCTCATGGCAGATAGCACACCTCCTGTCAGGGAATAGCCTGTTATGCGCTTCATTGACTCATATGGCAAAACATAAACAGGTGTATTTCTCTCACCGATAATCTCACTTACCTCGTTAAGCTTGCTTTCCTCTACAAGAAATGACTCCGGCTCATATCCTTTTAATAAAGCCCGTTCTATTACACGTGTGCTTTCGCAGATAAAAAGTCCCTGATCCGGCTCATAAAACCGCTTCAGCTGTTTTTCGTTCAGACCGGTATATATCTCGATTTCTGAAGTTTTTATATCAGATAGTTTAATAATATTCACGTTCTTGCCCCTTTTATGAAGATGTCCCGCTGATCTAAAGATAATAAATAATGTCGAGTTCAATAGTATAGTATTGATCTGCCATTTTCAACATAATTATTCGGTGTCTTAACCCCGGAATTATTGCGTTTACGTTACTTTTAGTGTATTCTTATTTTTGGTCGCGCTGTGCGGCTGACCACGTAAAAGGAGATGTGACAAAATGAGTGATAACGAGACAATGATGCAGTATTTTGAGTGGTATCTTCCCAACGACGGCATCTGGTGGAGGAGATGTGAAGCCAAGGCAGAGGCACTGGCTAAAATGGGCGTAACCGAGGTGTGGCTGCCCCCCGCATACAAAGGTACTTCACAGGAAGACGTGGGATACGGCGTTTATGATATGTACGATCTGGGCGAGTTTGACCAGAAGGGCACCATTCGAACCAAGTATGGGACAAAAAAGGAATATCTGGCTGCCATAAAAGCTATGCACAAAGCCGGAATCAAGGTATTTGCAGACATTGTT
>CAMOFS010000293.1 GCA_946613735.1 uncultured Lachnospiraceae bacterium
AAGGCTCTATCGTCCGAATACGTCGTAAACCTGGTTCATAAGGTAATATAGATTCCACCTGCTGTCAGCCTTGTAGACTATATTGATCAGATGTTCACCCTTATCATTTTCTCCATAAGTCACCAGCCAGTACCCCGCCTGCCCCGTGGTGCCGGTCTTGGCACCTATCACAGTGATGCCATCAGGAGGCGCAGACTTGCCGCTTAAGTACTGGCAGGTGTTGATCCATTGCTGCTGCTTGTCATTGCCGTCCGCACCCTTATACATCACATCCACCGAAGTACATGAGATGATATCCAAAAGATCCGGGTTTTTAACCGCCGCTGAGGTGATCAGATACATATCATATATCGTAGTGTAATGATTGTCATCATGGAGACCATTGGGAGTCACAAAATGGGAATTGGTGGCGCCTAACATCTTAGCCTCCTGATTCATAAGCTGCATGAAATGGTCCACCGAACCCCCTACGCCCTCGGCTATGGCCACCGCCGCATCATTACCGGATCGAAGCATAAGTCCATATAAAAGCTCTTGAAGGGTAAGCACGTCTCCCACCGCAAGATTGCAAACGGAAGAATCCGGTTCTTGCTGCATGGCATTTTCCGTAACAGTGATTTCCATACCAAGGGTGCCGTATTTTAGAGCTGTATATGCTGTCAAAAGCTTGGTGGTGCTGGCGGGATACATACGCTTGTTAAGGTTCTTGGCGTATTTGATCTCTTTGGTATCAAGATTGAAAAGCCCGCCGGCTTCGGCTACCTGGGACTCTACCTTTTTCACTCCCCGGTCTTTTTTTAACGGGATGCACTTGTCATCGGTAAAAAAGGCACTTCCGTAGGCAGCGCTGCCAGTTATTATTCCGTAGCTTGCCGTATCGGCATATACCTGGTACTCATTTTTAACTTCCACCTTACCGCAGCCGCACAGTCCCAACACAAGGGAAAATGCCAGCAGTAAAGCGGCTATCTTATTTGTACATTTCACGCCACTCAAGATCTCCTCTGTCCAGTGATAAAATAAGAAGCTCCGCCGTGGCCAGATTGGTGGCCAGCGGTATGTTGTGTGCATCACAGAGCCTCACTATGGGATGCACATCCGGCTCGGTTGCCTTCTTGGTATGGGGATCTCTCAAAAAGATCACAAGATCGATCTCGTTGTGTTCGATCTGCGCTCCCAGCTGCTGGGTGCCACCCAGATGACCGGGCAGGTACTTGTGTATATTAAGGTTGGTAGCTTCTTCTACCAGCCGTCCTGTGGTACCCGTCGCATAAAGATCATTTTTCGCCAGGATCCCCTGATAGGCGATGCAGAAGTTCTGCATTAGCTTCTTTTTTGAATCATGTGCCACTAGTCCTATGTTCATAAAAACCCCCCATTTTTATAAATACACCTTCTTTGGCTGTAAGCTCACATTCAACACAAATCCCATCCCGGCGTACAGTGTGACAAGCGATGTCAGACCATAGCTGATAAAGGGAAGGGTAAGTCCCGTGTTGGGCAAAAGTCCCGTGACCACACAAATATTTACAAAGCTCTGATAGCCGACAATGGAAGCCATACCTATACATATAAGCTGACCAGCCAGATTTCTGGCCTTTTTGGAAGTCCTGATACATAAAATAGATATGGCGACCAAAAGGATTATTATGGCCACCGAGCCCACAAACCCAAGCTCCTCCGCCGCTACCGCAAAGATAAAGTCCGTCTGCGGTTCAGCAATATAATTACCATTTTTAACAGAATCTATACTGTCGTTATTGAGCCCCTTGCCCCAGAACTGTCCCGAGCCTATGGCCATGATGGAGTTCTGCTGCTGGTAGCTATCCTGAGGATACTCATCCGGGTACAGCCAGGCCATGATACGCTTATTCTGATAGCCCTTCAAAAATGAAGAACCGTTGATAAGGAATATCAGTATGCCGGAAACTCCTACTATGCCAAGTCCCAGCGCCCAGGTAACCACCTTGTAGCTAAGACCCGCACAAAACAGCATGGAGGCTATGATCAAAAATGTAACGATGGTGGTAGACAGGTCCGGCTCCGATACGATAAGCACCAAAGGAATGCCGGCAAGTATACCGAATCTGATCAAAAACCAGGGTTCATTGACACGTTCATAGTTCTTTGACAGATAATGGGCAAAAAACAAAACCAGTAAGACCTTGGCCATCTCAGAAGGCTGAAAGCGGATACCCAGGTCTATCCATCTTGTTGCTCCGGCCACGCTGTGTCCTAAGGGCGTAAAGACCGAAAGTAAAAGAACTATGGCCCCAACATACCATAAACGGTAAAACTGCAGGATAAAATCATAATCTATGATGGCAGTTATGACCATGGCTATGATGCCTAAAAGCATACCAATGATCTGCCTGTTCTGGTAGGATGCCTCGGCAGATCCCACTACCGCTATACCTATTATGGTAAGCACAAATACGCAGATCATCAAGAAAAAATTAAAGTTTTTAATCCTGTAGTTACGAAACATGTGACAATATGCCCTCTCTCATGGGCTCCATGGTAAGCCTGCCCCCATAAACCACAAAGCAGCTAACATCGTGTTTTTTCTCTTTTTTTGAGAAGAGACCCTTCTTTTCCTCTTCTATGATGATGTGTCCGGAAACCCCTCCTATGATGACATCGGTGGACTCTACCCTGCCGGCAACTGCCACAAAACATCCCGTATCGGAAGTACCGCCTGC
>CAMOFS010000294.1 GCA_946613735.1 uncultured Lachnospiraceae bacterium
TAAAAGATAAATACTATGTTATAAGCTCCGTCAGTTCAGTAATGAATCCTAAAAAGGATGGTGTGCGCCAGCGCGCCAGATGCGTTGCCATAAACACGTTAGACATAAAGCGGGCAAACGGAAATACCTGGCTTGAATCATTAACCTGTGCAACCATCCCATTTGCCGGAACCGGAAGCTTTCTGTATGAAAAAAACTTTGTCGGGAAAGACTTTGAAAAAAAGCTCGACACCACTGAGTTATCAAAGGCTTCAGCAAAAGGTAAAAAGCTTGCCGTAAAATGGATGGCTTCTGATGAGGCTTCTGCCATCGAGGGCTACCAGATCCAGTATACTTCAGGCAGCGACTTTTCCTCGGCAAAAACCATAAAGATCAAAAACAAAGCAAAGTCATCATACACAATAACCGGGCTAAAAAAAGGCAGCACAGTTAAAGTTCGTATCAGAAACTACCTGACCATAGACGGTAAAAAATACTACTCCAAATGGTCGAAAACTAAAACTATAAAACTGTGATCAAAAGCGGGGTTAGAAGGTTCTGCATCGTAATAACAGGCCTCCTATGGTAAGTGAACCATGGGAGGCCTTATCCAATCCCGGTCAGTCGTCATCCTTCAGATCAAAGAAGAAAGCTCCCCCCTGTTTGGAAATATTGGTCAATCCGATGCGCATCTCTTTCATAAGATAGGGATCGTTGGGTGGTCCTACGGGAGGATAACCGGATTCCTTCAGATGCTTTTCGTAGGCCTCAAGCTGCTCCTTTGTAATATGCCTTAGGCCCTTTTTTTTCAAAGCAGCCAGCATCGCGCCGGGGGATTCAAAGAGTAGCATCTTTGAATTTATAACTGCATTGCCCATCCAGTAGCGGCCGTTGGGCTTCTTTTTCTTATAGATTTCAGCCTTATTAAAGAATTCCGGATGATCTAACAAATAATGTTTCAGACGCTGAATATCATGTGCTGAATATCATTTTGGACTTTAAACTTTTTCTTTGCTTCAGCTAAAATTTCCTTTTTCTTTTCATCTGAAACGTACCCGTCTACAATATTAGATGCCATAGCCCCATTGTAAGTGTTGAGTACGCCTAACAATGTCGTCGGCATGTACTCAACCCTCTTTTTCTCATCCGGATCTATATTATAGCGTTTATCCTTGTTTTCTTTGTTCACAAATTCTTTCCATTCATCAAACACCTTATCGCCCAGATTAGATAATCCTGAAACCATGGCTATGGCGTTTACCAGCTTTGGAGTCATCTGCATGATGAAATCCACAGGATGTATGAAGTAGATCAAATCCCCCATGCCGTTTTCCATCTGCTTTCCCACCTTAAAAAACACCTCGGAATAACGCATAACTGCGTCTTTATACCTCTCCTCGCAGTAGCGTCTTGCATCAGGATCATTTTTATACTTTTCCTGGTATTCTTTGGACCGGCTCAGAGCTAAGTCCAAAGCCAGATCAAAGACCTCATCTGCGCTCATAAAGTCCCTGAAAATGCTCACAAAACTGGAGAAATCCCTGGTCATACCATTGCCCACCTTAAGAGTCCCTCTAAAAGTGGTGGCATCCACAAAAGAAGGATCTACCGAGGGTGGTATATTATCAGACAGATTTTTGTATAGCTTATCAAACCCTTCCCTTTTCTTACCCATTTCCATCCCGATTTCCCTGGCTCCTTCATGATTTAAAAACCTGCCCAGGCTCTTGTCGTTATTTTCGGTGGGGATATTGTCGAGTCTTATCTTCATGTACTCAGGGGGAACATAGGCACTGTCCCTTTCCAGACTTTCGATCTCCGAAGCGATGCCGGCTTCCACCTTTGACTTATCCTTCTCGTCCAATATCTTATCCCATTTATTCTGATATTCCTTGACATCTTCATCTTCCTCAGAACAGATGGCGTGATAATACTCTCTGCCGATACAGTCAGCAAAGGTCCCGAGGAGATCGCTGTATTTTCCCATATTATCTTCATTGATATCTACAATAGCCATATACTATCTCCCATCCGTTTCTTCCATGAGTCTGTTCAAGAACTCAACACCGGTTTCATCTTTGAGCCTGATAAAAATCTCGTCATCCAAAAGGATGGGAGCATCCTCATGCTCTTCGTCGTACTCCTCAGCCTCTTCTCCCACGTCAAACACCAGCATTTTTATAATGCGTGACTTGCCGTGCTCATTCACAAAAAGGTAACCTCCGTCGTGGAGCTTGATAAGCTCACTGTCGTCAGGGATCCAGTCCAAAAGGATCTCCTCAAAGGCTTCCTTGTCTCCGTTCGCCTTGAAATAAATGGCACCACGGGGATCGTACTCGCCATTTTGAGTATGCTCGATAAGCTTTTCAAAATACTCCTTGTGGAAGTAGCCCTTTTCATCATTCCTATAGCAGGCATCCTCCATAAATGAGAAATGCAAAAATACCAGTCCAATGGCCAGACCCAGGGCAAAGGCCGAATAAGGGGTGACATTGGACACCAGCGCTCCCACCACAACAGGGATGGCCATGGGTGCGATGCTGGTATAATGCATGGTACCGTTGTCCCTTTTGTATCTGTATACCATAACAAAGGAGACTATCAAAAGCGCATACTCCACAGCGATGTATACAAAGTAGGGACCCGTAAAGTCGTATATCTCAGCCGGATCCAGTTCGATCATGAACTGGAAGAAACAGTTGAGGATGA
>CAMOFS010000295.1 GCA_946613735.1 uncultured Lachnospiraceae bacterium
CATTGCCATGGGAGCCATGGGATCGGATGCGGCCATAGAAGCAGCGGATGTGGTGTTGATGGATGACGATCCCCTAAAGATCTCAACAGCCATAGCCATCTCCGTAAAATGCCTGCGCATAGTAAAGGAAAACATATACTTTGCCATAGGGATCAAGCTTTTGTGTCTGGCTTTGGGAGCAGTTGGTATAGCAAATATGTGGGTTGCGATCTTTGCAGATGTGGGAGTGATGATACTGGCGGTATTAAACGCCATAAGATGTATGTTTATAAAAGGAATAAAGCCTGCAGAATAAAAGAGATCCTGAGAGCTTTAGGGCTCCCAGGATCTTTTTATCTGCGTTTTCGTCTGCGCCTGTATATTGTACGGGTCTTGCGTTTGGTGGGTGGTGCAGTGGGCTGTTCAATGAGAGGACGGCTATCGTCCCTTTTACGTCTGGGCCGTTCCACTGCAAAGTCAGCTGTTTTTTTCACAATGAGTGTTACTAAGATGATGATAAGAAGCGCAACTCCCGCAATAATGAGGATAAGCTTTATATCAACACGGAAAACCTTTTCCGTCCCTACTGCCTCTGCCTCGCTGTGAAAGGGATAGACTGTGAGCTCGTTGGGTTCGTAGATGAGATATCCACCTCCCACCTTGCGATCCCCGTAGGTGTAAGTGAGGTCTGCAATGATCCCGCCGTCTGCTTCGTCTGCAGGTGAAATCTCGTATTCGGTGTCAGAAAAATCAGCAGTTTTCGGAAGCACTACCGTGCCCGTGGCTTTGACGGTGCTCATGTTCATGTTTTTAGCAAGGGAGCCTATGCTTTTGTCCTTCTGGTTTGTAAACAAAGCTTCGTTTTCTGAAATATCCAGAGTTTGAAAATTATCAAAGCAGTAGTCAAAGAGATTGACGGTATCCACATAGTGATAGGGCCTGTCTGCCTGCATTACACAACATATCAGTGTCATGCCGTTTCTCTTTGCAAAGGTGACTAAGGTGTTGTTGGCGGCAACTGTATATCCGGTCTTTCCTCCGAGGCAGCCGTCATAGAGATAGCGGCTGGTATGGTAAAAATTGAGCATGCAGTGATGATTGTTCAAAAAGGTCTCATCCTCATGCTTGTTGGTGGGAGGGATAACGTAGGTTTTGGTACCAACTATCCTGGCCATCTGCTTATTGTTGATCACTGCCCGACCTATGAGAGCCATATCCCTGGCTGTGGTGACATGCTCCTCGTCCGGCAGACCGTTGGGATTGGTAAAGTGGGTGTTTGTGCAGCCGAGCTGGGCGGCTCTTGTATTCATCATGGTAATAAAATGATCCATATCACCGCCAACATGTTCGCCAATGGCATAGGCACATTCGTTGGCACTCTCGAGCATCATTCCATAGAGACACTGCTCCATAGTCATCTTTTCCCCTACATCCCTGGCTATACTGGAGGTGCCGCCGTAGCTTTCCGCCACAGCCTCTTTTGAAAAGGTAACGATCTCATCAGGCTGTGAGTTTTCCACGGCAATAAGTCCGGTGAGAAGCTTTGTGATACTGGCAGGATAGTGGATCTCGTCAGCATTTTTTTCGAAAAGTACTGTGCCGGTGTCAGCCTCCATGACAATGGCAGAATTGCTCCCTACCTCTATGCCGGAAGGCCAGTGATCTGCGGCCGAAACAGTTAAGCCCGGTAAAACTCCAGATAATAGTATTAGCATACCGGAAAGGATTGATGAAAGAACACGTTTTATAATAGATTTTTTCATATAATACCTGCTAATTGTTGTGCGGCTTTAAAGCCCTGTAGTTTTGCCAGACCATATCCAGCTGTCTGTGCTTTTTGACGTTGATGGGAAAACTGATGTCATTGCAAAGTCGGCAGGCCTCGTTCGTAAAGTCGGTGATATGATCCATGTTTACCAAAATGCCCCTGTTGATGAGTAAAAACCTCTTATCACCAAAGAGGCTTTCGGATACGGAGGAAAACGAAAGCCTGGGCCTGTATACCTCACCTGTAACTGAGGTGATCTCTGTGTTGTGTCGGTCGCTTTTTATGCAAACAATATCGGAATGGGGGATGCTGTGGCCTTGTCTGTTATAGGAAAATGTTAGTACAGGATCCCTTGATGGCATGGATCTTGTGATATCGTCCATGATCTTTTCAACATCCGAAAGAAGCTTTTTGTAGTCATCGGGCTTAAGCATGTAGCCGTAAGCATGGATATCAAAGGCTTCGAGCATATGATCTTCACTGGAGGTAAGAAACACGATAATGGCATCATCGTCTCTTTGCCTGATGGTGCGTGCCGCATCTATACCGGTTATGTCCTTCATGTAGATATCCATAAATATCACGGAAAATGACATGGGCACATAGCTTACCAGAAAGTCCTCGGCGCTAGAAAAGGTCTTAACGTCAAAGCTTTGGTGAGTGTTTTTAGCATATGTGTCCAAAGCCAGCTTTAATCGCTTGGAATCCGCCATTAAGTCGTCTACTACGGCAATGTTCATAGTATATGCTCCCATGACTGTAAATCTAAGAAATATTTTGCCAAAAACAGGGTGAAAAATCAAGAATAAATGCTGTTTGTGACGCTTTGAATGCTGTTCGTGACGTTTAACTATTTTTTGGTTTTAAAAACTGATAAAATGCAACGTAGCGTATTGTGAGCACAGATAGGGTTTCGCTATGAAA
>CAMOFS010000296.1 GCA_946613735.1 uncultured Lachnospiraceae bacterium
CCGCCGTGATAGCAGCGGGCTTCCATGGCCATGGCCAGATCCGATGCTCTCCTGAAGGCCGATACAAAAAGGGGAACCAGGATCGGCACCATTGCCTTGGCTCTTTTTATCAAGCCGCCGCTTTCAAAGTCGGCGCCCCTGGCCATCTGCGCCTTCATGATCTTGTCGGTCTCCTCCACCAGAATGGGGATGAAACGAAGGGCGATGGACATCATCATTGCAATCTCGTGCACGGGGAATCCGATATGTGAAAGGGGACGCATGCTCCTTTCCAGGCCATCCGTCAGCTGATTCGGTGTAGTGGTTAGTGTCATAAGGGAGGTACCGATGATAAGGTAGACCATGCGCACCACCATGATGATCGCATTTTTAAGTCCCACATCGCTTACGGTGAGCGGACCTATGGTACAAACCGGGATGCCCGGCGTCATGAACAGATTAAAGACTCCGGCAATAACCAAAAGCATGACTATGCCCTTAAGTCCCTTTGTCATATAGGTAAAGGGAACCTTTGACAGGATGATCATTGCGATGAGTGCTGCGGTGATCACGCCAAAGGATATGGGCTCATCCGCCACGAAAAGAACTATGATATATATCAGCGTGGCAAAAAGCTTTACCCTGGGATCCAGCCGGTGGAGTACGGAGTCCGCCGGATAATATTGTCCAAGTGTTATTTCTCTAAACAATCTTTTTCACTCCGAAAACCCGCAATATCTCATCCCTGGCCATATTAAGTGTGGTGGCATTTCCGGTGACCGGGATACCGCGGGCCTTTAAGGCCTCCATAAGATAAGTCACCTGAGGCACAGCCAGTCCTCTCTCCTCAAGTTCACTCACATGAGAAAAGACCTCCTCGGGCGCTCCGTCCAAAAATACCTTTCCCTCGTCCATCACTACAATGCGGCCAACGTACTCAGCCACATCCTCCATGCTATGGGAAACCAGGATAATGGTCCTTTTTGACTCATCATGCATGCGCCTGATAAGGTTTAAAAGATCCCTCTGCCCCTTCGGGTCCAGCCCGGCAGTGGGCTCATCCAAAATAAGCACCTCAGGATCCATGGCTAAAACCCCGGCTATTGCAGCCCTCCTCTTTTGTCCTCCGGAAAGTTCAAAGGGGGACTGGTCAAAATACTCATCGGGAAATCCAACCGCAGATAATGCATCAAAGGCACGGTTGGTGGCTTCCTTGTCATTAAGCCCCTGATTTTTCGGTCCGTATTTTACATCCTCAAAGACAGTGGTCTCAAAAAGCTGATGCTCGGGGTACTGGAATACCATCCCCACCTGTGTACGCAGCTTTTTCAGATCGAAATCTCTGTCATATATGTCCTGGCCGTTATAATAAATGGCACCCGAAGATGCTTTTAAAAGACCGTTTAAGTGCTGGATCAGGGTAGACTTACCCGATCCGGTGTGTCCTATTATACCGATAAACTCACCGTCATCGATCTTTAAGCTTACATCATCAAGGGCCTTAACCTCGTAAGCAGTCCCTGCGCTGTATGTATATGTAATGTGATCTAAGATAATAGACATTTGCAGTACTCCCCGCCCCTACATCATACATATATAGGTACGGATACAGTCCATCATGGCAGGATCCGGGAGGACCTTGTGTATCATGTCATCTGTCCGGTCATTTGTGGAAAGGATGAAACCATCGGCTCCTTCCTCCCCATAGTAATCCATAAGCCGGTCTGTTGTGGCGGAAAGAACTGCAGGCACCTTTCCCGCTCCGGCCCCATTGTCCATATAGACATACTCTATGTTAAACCTATGATCGCCAATGATGCTTACCAGGACACAGCCCACGATCCAGCCATCCTTTATGTATAGCATGCTTAGATCCTCGGATATGTCCTCACTTAAAAACCTGTCAAATAATTTCTTTTGTATCAGGACGTTGGAAAAAGCTCTCCTTTGCCGCTCGCTGGCCATGAGCAGAGGTACTATGCCTTCACGGTCTTTGGCTTTTTTTATTATGCGGCTTTCCTCCAGGTCATCCAATGAGAATCTGTAAAGAACCCGTTTTTCCACCTCTACAAATCCCTCAGTCAAAAGCTTCACCTGCCACTCGATGGAAGATGTTGCATCGTATACATCGACGGAAACAGCCTCTGCCTCAAGATTTACGGCAACATCTATAAGCCCTTCAAGCAATCCGTTTTGAATGGATTCTTCATCGTCCTCGATCACTGAAACGCTTAAAACATCGATCACCTTTGTGGCATCAAAAACCATGAGGCCACAAAGCTTTTTTTCCTCTATTGCACATAAGGCATAGCGATAATCCTTTTGAAAAAATCCATCGTATACGTCAGGCTCAATAAAACTCTTTACCTGATCTATCTCATTTCTGCTTAAAAGAGCATATTCAATCATTATTAAGCAACCGTCCTTTTCATTGATTTAAGATCCACGCCACCAAGCTTAATAAAATCGGACACAAGTTTTTTAAACTCAGTTCTGACGCTCTGATCATTCTTTATCTGCTCATCTATTTTGTCATGGGCTATGCCGCGTTTTTTGCATATTATCTCAGCAGACAAAAACATTGCTTTGTCTATGTAAGTATTGTCATTAAACTTAGGCGATGTCAACCCACCCACAATCTCAACAGCTTCTCCGGTTTCCTTACGAAGCTGTTCATCAAGGGTTTTATCG
>CAMOFS010000297.1 GCA_946613735.1 uncultured Lachnospiraceae bacterium
AAGAAAGAATCCCTGGACGGATGAGGGCAAGGCCAGGTATGCCATGGTAAATGACCTGAGACAACAGGTAGCAGCGGAATCCCTGCGCTTTTCGGAGAGGATAAAAGAACTCAAAGAAAAACCTGACACTATTCCTGCGGATGGCAAGTGGATATCCATCCTTACCGATATCCGTACCGAAAAATATGAAGACGGAAAGGATGGAGTGATGGTCTCGTCAGACGGGGGCGGCACCTCGGATGTCATTGTAATAGAAAAAAACGGTGTCAAGCAGTACATCAAACAAAGCGAGAATGTACCTCCGGATGATCCCGGGATATACTTTGGATCAGAGGTAAAGAAGATAGAAGCTGAGTTAAAGGGAGCCAAAGGAGAAAAAGAGGCCCATCTAAAAAACTGTAAAGCACAAATAGATGCTGTGATTCAGGATATGAAACTCTATGAAAAAGATTATAAGGAGCCGGTAGAAAAAATCTACAATTATTTCTATCTAGGTGACAGGGATATGACAGTTTATGCTGTCAACGAGTATCTGCACAAAATATTTTCGCACTTAAAAAACAGTCAGGCTCCTTTGAAGGCTGAATACGAAAAACTAAAAAAAGAGGCTGATGACATAAGGACAAAGCTTAATAAACTTGAGGTCGAAAAAAAGGAGGATACACCTGAATACAAAGAGCTTGAGAAAGAGGAAAAAAGACTGCTAACCCAAGCGGAGCAGAGCGACTATCTCTATATGGGACGCATTTTTATGAAAATGGTAAAGGATCGTGTCATGAGATCCCTTGCCAAAAAAACAGCAAAGATTGATGAGGGGGCTGATATTACAAAGCGAAATGTGGCAACCAAAAGAGTTGCCGAAGCCCTTGGACTATCCGATCTGGTGGTAGGTACTAAGCTTGCACAGGTTAAGGTGGGAGATAAAAAGATAAGCGGTATAGTAATGGATCACGCCGAGGGTACGTCCCACCACGATATACAATATGAGGCAAATAACAATAACAAGAAAACCTCATATTCTCCCAATGCCTACAAGCAGATCCTGGCTCTTCAGGTACTTGATATGATCTGCGGACAGGTGGACAGAAATTCGTCCAATTTTTTATGCACCTACAAGAAGGACGAAAAGGGCAATTATATAATTGACAAGGTCACAGCCATTGACAATGATCTAAGCTTTGGAAATATTAGCTTCGATCAGATGGAGAATTATGGCAACACAAAGCAGGGGCCGGCCAGATCCATTGTGGATAGATTCGGAAATATGCAGATACCGGCTATTGATAACGAGCTGGCACAGTCTATCCTAAATATAAAGCCCGAGGAACTGGAATACCGGATGCTTGACATTCTTAGTAAAAAAGAGAGGAAAGCTCTGGTTGACCGTCTAAAAGGAGTTCAAAGAGCGATCCGCACTCAGATGCAAAAAGAGGATAATGACAGGGCCAAAAACAAGACTTTTCTGTCAAAATTTCCTAAAAATGAAAAAGAGTGGAAGCATAGCTTAGAAGAACATGAGCGTATTGTAAAGAAGGAAGTTCGTGCCAGGATGGCCCTTTGGGATACGATCAACAGTAATATGACCTCGGAGAAGGAAAGGCGGATGGCTCAAAATTCCTTTGAAAAAACCCTGGATATCAACGGGGTGTCATATCTTATGCCGGAGATCATGGGCGGCCAATCTTTAGAATAAACCTGCCATCACCTAAAGACTTGTAGCCAAGGGCCAGCAAAAAATCACGGGTATCTGCCGGCATATCGTCTGAGACTAAAACCTCGGATACCGGGATCTTGGTGTCCAAAAGGGTCTTTTGATAGGTGGTGTGAAGCTGCCAGGCTATGCTTTCGCCCCTTGCTTCCGGTATCACGTATAACCACTTAAGTTGGGCAAGGTATACATTTTCGGGGGCACCGTCCACATAAAACTGCAGCACGCCGAGAGGGTACCCCTCATCATCTACAGCAGCAGTGGTAAAGTAACCTGCATTACCTACATGATCGAGTATGTGAGGCGGCATAAGCTCCGAAAATACCGCCGCTTCGCTTTTTGTCATGGTAAAAATAAGCATGTTCACCTCCAAGGATATGCTTATGATACAATAGTTTTTATATCACATCAAGGAAAAAGCAAATGAAAACCGTACTTTTAAATAATGAAAACATTACATTCTATGCAGATGATCTGACGGCGGATCTTTCTGAGAGGTCGCTTCGCCCCTTTTCACACGGACTGGTGGTAGAGGATAATGGTGCGCCTGTGGCCTCGCTTTTATGGGAGCAAAAGAACATCATGTCAAAGGCTCCCACAGAAAGTCTTATCTTTCATTTTCACGCAGGTGATGAAAGCGCCAATGAGCTTTTGTTTTCCGAATACAAAAAGCATATGGTCGATGAGGATGTATCGCGCTCCGTGGTACGCATCCATGCCAAGGGATCTGCTGATGAGAAAAAAGCTTTAAAAAAGGCCGGCTTCAGGGTGTCATTAGGGGAGGATGATATCGTTACGACAAAGCTTTCGGTATTAAGGGCTATGCCGGCTTTTGCCAAAAAAAAGAGACTGGAATGTATCCATCCCCTTATGGACATGCCGGATCTCAGATATAACAGAACCATAAGAGAGATGCTTTTTAAAAATCTGTTCGGCCTCTGCGAAGACCTTGCCTTTTTGC
>CAMOFS010000298.1 GCA_946613735.1 uncultured Lachnospiraceae bacterium
TTATCAGGCAAAGCACCCCTTGGAGACGTTACAAGATCCGCACCAACTTTATCATCCTCCTCATCCTGCCCGGTCAGGTCCAGCCTCCCCTCCAGAAAGCTTATGGTATCCGGCAGACTCTTTACCGGGCAGACCCGGATGCCCGACACTGAAGAAGCCTCCTGTCTGTTCTCAAAAGGCACTATCACAGATCCCACTCCGCATTTCCTCGCTTCGGTCACCATGGATAAAACACCCGTACACGGCCTGATCCTGCCATCCAAGGAAAGCTCCCCTATAAAAGCATATTCAGCCAGATCCTTCGGCGCGATCTGATCCGTCTGGTACAAAAGCGCTATGATCATCCCCAGGTCAAAATGTGACCCCCTCTTTTTCTTATCCCCCGGGGCTAGGCTTATAATGGATTTATCCTTAGGTATATCATAGCCGCAGGATTCTATTGCCGCCTGTATCCGTTCCCCGGCTTCCTTTATCGCCTGATCAGGAAGCCCTATTATGGACATCATCTGCTGCTGTCCCTTTATGGTGGAGGCTTCTATCTCTACCATAAAGCCATCTACCCCCGATGTTGCCATACTTTTTACTACTATAGCCATATTTCCCCCATTTTAACTACCACGGAAGCCACATGTCGTCTTCCTTCATGTCCTTTTGTATGAGCATCTCCTGCTCTAAGTGCGATATCTTGCCCTCCACAAACATCCGATACTGCTCACGCGGATTATTTTTAAAACATGAAAGCACCCTGGAGGTGTCCACAAGATCCCTTATAAGACCACAAGAGCCCTTCTCCCTTTCATCCGATCCATCAGATACAAATAGATCATAGCTGCTGTACTCATACGCCATGGGCTCTCTGACCATCATCGCCTTTACCGGGTTAAGATGGATGTAGCGGCTTACCTCTAAAAAGTATCGTTCGTCCTCGATAAGACACGCCGTATACCTGCTTTCAAAAAGGTGACCGGTAAAATGGTACTTGTGATTAAAATCCATGCTGTACGGGTGCAGCATCCTCTGCATAATCTTCCATAGCTCCTTATCTCCCGTCTCGATAGCCATATGAAAATGATTGGTCATAAGACAGATCGAATGGATCTTAAATTGGTATAGCCTTCTGGCTCTTATAACACATTCCAGAAATTCCACATAATCGAATTTATCTTTAAACAAGGCCGTTCTCCTGTTTCCCCTGCTCATAACATGGTATGTGGCTCCGGGGTACCACTCCCTCTTTGCTCTGCTCATCTATCCATATCCCCCATATTATCCTCAAGCCATATCAACGTATGATTTCAATAATATGAATCTTGCCCTATAAAAATATCTCATTTATTCTCCCTCATAGTCAAAAACGCTTCCATATATCCCATGATCCTGCTCCTAGCATCTGTATCAAGAGATTTGTACTTTTCTATTAATATCCCCAAGTCAGACTCCTTATCAATAAAGAGATAATCCGGAGCGATGCCTCTTCGACCAGCCTTGTCAACTCCGGATAAAAGCCACTCCGGCGTAACCTCCAGCACCTGACATATGGCCATGATCTTATCAGAGGTCGGATTAGTCCCATTCTTTTTCCACTCGCTGATGGTACTCTGCTTTATCCCCGTCTCTTCAGAAAACTCCTTCTGAGTCATATCCATCTGGCGTATTCTTTCAAAAATCCTATCACTGATCGTCATAACGCATATCCTCACGGCTTTTTAAAGTCAAGCATTAAAACTGAACCATCTGACATATCAACATCACAACTGGCAAAAAACTTCCAATCATTCCCACTTGTCAGCACCAGTTCTGTCACCTCCGAAATATCCTTCTGCTTTGACGGTGTATCATTTACTCCAACAAAGCAATTAAGCTTGCCGTTTTCTCCCTTTCCCCATGCAGAAACAGCATTATCTGAGTGAGCCTTACAAAAATCATATCCGATCTGAT
This sequence comes from uncultured Lachnospiraceae bacterium, assembly GCA_946613735.1. The sequence continues at coordinate 1,939 of CAMOFS010000298.1, forward strand.
CCATACATGCCCTTATACCTATTTTTTTTGCGTCTTTCTCCTTTAACATATGGCTCACCTCCTATATGTCCTCAAATGGATTCGTCGAAAATCTCTTTTCCAAACCCGTCACATATGAGATTATTATACTGCTCTTTTGGCCAATAGTCTTCAAAAACTCTCTGTCATCAGATGATGGCTGTATTCCGTCATAATCCGAATGTGTATGAGCCACCAATCTTAGTTTGCCGCTCTTTAACAGATCCAACAATTCATCATTTATATTACAATGCCTCTCATCCCCATGAAACAGAATGTCACGTTTCTTCCCGCGAAGCAATGCAAACTCATGACCGGTGGCTGCAGACAGATAAGCAATATCCTTATTAGATACAGTGTTTCTTTTAAAAGATGCCCAGTCACCTGTATCCGGCGTCCTATCAAGCAAATGCTGTCTATGCTGATTGAGCCCCGCATCACCTTTTCTTATAGCCTCTAATGAAGTTTTTGTTGATTCCGTTGATGACAGCATCTATACGCCTCGTAAGTAACATATATTCATTATATCACGTCTCGTCAAGAAAATTCATGCTTAATATATAAAACCATATATGCATCCCTGACTTCTTTCAATTATATGAATTCTATATCAAAAAAATACTCCTGTCAACTGGCAATTGCATCCGAAACATTGTAAGCGGTGTATAATCCTCCGGTACGACAGTTGGAGCAAAATCAGTTAAAATGA
>CAMOFS010000299.1 GCA_946613735.1 uncultured Lachnospiraceae bacterium
TGTTTCTTCTGCCTTAGTCTCTTCAGTACCAGCTTCTGTCTTTGTCTCCGAAGTCTCAGCTTTGTTCTTTTCCTCTGCTTCTTTCTGAAGATCTGTAGTCTTTGAGAACAAAAGTCCGGTACCCATATCGTCCTTATCATCAACCCAGAAAAGATTGCCGCCGGTCATATAGATAAGACCGGATCCGTCGGTGTACTTCTCGTCTGTGGCAACAGGGGAATCCTCCTCCATGACATAATCAGTTCTGGTGCAGTCACGGAAAACCAACGCCTTTTTATACTTATCATAGGCACAGGTCATAGTCCAGATTGCCATGGAGTCATCGGTCTCCGTATAGGTGATGTTTGCGTTGTAGGTGGACCCGTCCTTTTCGATGTGCAGGGTTCCCTTTTTGGTAGCCATATCAAAATAGTCACCGGCGAAATCGTAGCTGTCCGAATCATCATCGCCATAGGGAATAACATCCTGATCCATCTCGCTTAAAAGCTTCTGATCCTTGGCCTGTTCGGAAACTGATGTACCGTTTTTACCCTTCATGCCATTTACTATCAGGATCACTGCAATAACAGCCACCGTTATAATGCCGATGATCAAAAGTATGGTGCTGGTCTTTAAGCTCTTTTTCTTTTTTTTCATTTTCTCTCCCAACTTCCCTGACTATAAGACTTCTTCCATGCCCTCTACACCACTGACATAGATGTCAGTGAAGCAGATGGAAAACTCGGTATAGGTAAGGCTGATCTCCTTGCCGTCATAAGGATCCCTGACCTTTAATGACGGCATTCCGCCAACAGGGTCGCCCTTTCCCACGATCAAATATACGTGGCGCGCGTGAAGCTGGTCTCTTACCCTCTCCGGAAATTCAACCGAATCCGCGAGAATATTGTACTTAGAAGACTCGCCCTTTGAACAGGTAGAAGCAGTAACTATCTTGTTGGCAGCCACATAAGCAAGTGCCCTTCCGATAGCCGCATATCCCATCCTGTAATCTTCTGTCTTGGCTTCTCCGGTATTCTGATCATAGATGCCCTCCGCGCGGGTGTTGAGTTTTGTGCCACTCCTGCCGAAGAACAGCAATGAAGCAAGCTGTTCAGAACCGTTACTCAAGCTGGTGACATCCACTGATTTGTCCTCTAAGAGGGCCTTCTTCCAGTCATTGTTCTTCTTTAATACGGCAAAGCCCTGGTCATCGAACCTGCCACCATCCACAAGGACGGCCGCAGCCTTCTCGATTGCCTGTACCCAAAGAGCCCTGTGGGGATCTACAAAGGGTGCCACATCCACCTTGATCTCCTGTAATGCACCGTCTCCGTCAAAAAGGTGGACAATAGCCAAATGATTATTCTTGTAATCGGGATCAGGCTTTATCAAAAAGTCCGTAATATAGTCAGGATTCGTCTTCATGATTCCCGCAAGGGTGGATATCAGATAGCAGTCATTAATAGCCTGAGACTGCCGGATCTGAGCCATGTTGGGCTTATTGTCTATAGTCCCGTAAAAGTATTTTTCGTCATTCTTATCAACGATATGCTTTGCAGAGCCTGCCATCTTATCATCGGAAACCTCGATCTGACCATCAGGCTTTTTGAGGGGAACAGGCCGATCCGCCATAACACCTATGCCACCATTTAAGCTTCCCTTAGTCGAAACGTTCTCATAGAACATTATCTCGGCAAGCTGCATACCGTTATACTGATCCTGTGCCTTGACCTCAGGTTTTTGTACCTTGGGAGGCTCGGGATCTATCTTGGGAGGCTCGGTATCCTTTTTCGGGTCCTTTGGAGGCTCGGTATCCTTTTTAGGAGGCTCGGGATCCTTTTTAGGAGGCTCAGAATCTTTTTTAGGAGGTTCGGGCTCCTTTAGATCCTCCAGGGTGGTCACATTGGGAACGTAGTTACCTGCCAGCTTGTAGGCATTTTCTCCTGACAGCTCATCATTTTCTCCCATTATTTTCCTGCGGACAAAGTCCATCTTAATAGCCTCGGCAATTACACTCTTGATCTCCGCTGTCTTTTTAATAAGGGCATCATCTTCCTTGCCAAGCAAAAATGCCATTTTTTCTTTGCCCTGATGGTTTATGACATCAACGAATTTTCTACCGGCACTGACCAAAACACCGATCTTTCCGGCTGCATCACGCCATTCAAGGTCACCGAAGGTCTTACCAAAAACCTCTGCCTTATAGTCTGCCAGAGCACCTTCGTATTCCTGGGCATAGGCATTGATAAGCGCGTTTTCCTGGCTATTTCCATTGGCATTTTTAAGTCCCATGGCTTCGTCCAGGTTATCCTTACCCGCACCAAACAGCTCCGTCATACCGAAGAAATAACTATCGGCATGCTTATCAAAAATATCCACCTCGGTTATTGTATTAAAGTCTGTAAGCAGATCACGGCTGAAAAGATCCAGCTTCATGATCAAACCGACTGCCCCCTTCACATCCTGGGCACCCTTGTGGAGTTCTTCCTTTTCAGGGTCAAGTGCCTTTGTAAAGAAATTATCCGCACACTTCATAAGCCGGTTGGCACTGGGACGAAGCTTTACCCAGTTAATATCGGCTTTTTTCTCTTTGGTCTCCTTGCCCTTTATCATGGGCTCGATAGTATACTTAAGCCGCATGACCTCGTTAAAGCTCTCATCGGCGTTAAGCTTCTTTATAAGCTC
>CAMOFS010000300.1 GCA_946613735.1 uncultured Lachnospiraceae bacterium
GTTTTCTTTTTCCGGCAACGTCCGTTTCGGGGTCCACAAGTACTACAAACCGGCCGTTCCTTCAGTAAAATACGATGCCCTTTTTGAAGACCTTTCTTAAAAATCTCGCTATGATGCACAGGCCTTCCTCTATCTGGGTCCCACCGTAAATGTCCCTCATCTCATTGAAATTATTGATCGCGATCCCCAGGGGGACCAGTGTGAGATTCTCGCAATTCTCCTCCAGGTGCTCCCTTAAGGCGACACGGTTAAAAGCAGCTCCCCTTAAGTCAAGAAAATACTCGGGATTTTCGAAAGCCAGGAACACTAACAGGATCGCCATCAGGATAAAGCTGTCCATAACAAGCAGCTTTGGCATAGCTATCCTTATCACCATCGCCGCAAGAATAATCAGATTGTACAGGAGTATGCCGTATTTTTCCCGTCTTCGTCCGAGACTCTTCCTGAAGAGATACAGGGAAAGAAGGGCCATGAAGACATAAAAGAAACCGCAGAAATAGAGGGAATCGTACAATGTCCCCGAGTGATATCCGCTGCTGTCGACGTAGTAAATGAACCACGGGCGCTTCTGCGAACCGAAAGCCATGGATAAGGCCGACAGGATCACCCCCAGATAAAAGGGGAGCCGGATCAGGTGCTTGGCAATAACGTGTTTCTCAAACCTGTCCTTTAATACACTGGCAGCAAAACGGTACATCACAAAAGCTCTGGTGAAAAAAGCCATAAAATAGAGCATATTAAAAAGACTCACCAGATGAGGATCATAGAGATGATGATAATTGTCTACAGCCGTAGCCAAAACATCAGTGATGATGGTCACCGTCTCTGCGGTGACCATCATAAGAAAAGTATGATTTCTCCTGATAGGGAGTCGGGGTCGTAAATAGTAGAACAATAGGATGATACCCAGGATCATCAGGATAGGTATCTCGAAGCTGTAACTCCACATGGCCTTTTCCCCCCTTAAGTCCGATGATGTGAGTTAAGTATCGTTAATGACGCAATGTTATCGTTTGCGTGGTCTTTATGAGATTAAAATCAGAATTATTTTAGCACGCCCCTGCTAAAGTATTATTAACACCTGCCATAACGTAATACACCGGAAGGGTTGATTTTTTATACGTCTTTGAAAAGATAAGGGTCTGGACGACAAGGCAGATGAGCATAACCGCCAGCACTATGATATTCCGTGATATATGTTTCTTTGTCACGGGGGATCTTTACGATGTAATGATCTCCGTCGTAATAAAAATCCTATGTTTCAGACACTCCTGTGTCTCCGGTGTCTGAACTTGTAGTTGTACATCCTTTCATCGGCCTCGCTGAGCGCAGTATCCAGATCGATGTTCTCAAGCGACTCGTAGACCACACAGCCCATGCTGGCGGAAATGTTATACGAACGTGCCATACGCGCGGAACGACTTTCCATGGCTTCGGTATATTCCATGGCTCTCGCCGCCTCCTCACTCTTTGTGTACCTGCCTATGCCGATGAGGAAGAATTCATCACCGCCGCTGCGAACACAGATCTCATTGTCTCTTGCGGTCTCCATCAGCACATTGCAGACGGTCCTGATGCCAAGGTCACCCTCATTGTGACCGAAAGTATCATTTATGTATTTAAGCCCGTCCATATCCACCACGCTTACAAAAAGCGCATCTCCGGGCTCTGCGGCCGCGAGCATATCCCGGTAGCAAAGATACATGCCGCGCCGGTTGTATGCACCGGTCATCTCATCCCTTATGGACAGCGTCTCAAGTCTTTGCTTGGAACGTATCATCTCGAGGGCATTGTTGATATACCTCAGCCAGTTCCGGTTTACCACGTTTAAGGTCTGTTTTTCGGAGATATCCCGCTCAAGCACGGAATACCCCAGAAGTTTACCGTTGAAATGCACCGGTGAGAAGTTAAAGAAGCCGGGCCTGTCCCTGTCCTCATAAAGCTTCGGCAGCATTTTACCGGTCTCATAGCGCTGTGCGCTCTCCACACCGCAGATCTGCTCCTCTCCCACCATGGAATGCTTGATATAGATACGCATATATTCGGGATAACCCTCTGTCTTTGAATCCTTAAGATCCAGCCAGTCTTCCTTGAGACAAAGATAAAGATTGGAATAGGGCTTTAAAAGATCCGTGCTCTCAAATATACCCGAAAGGCACTCCTCAGGAGTCTCCGAGGCGGTAAACTTCTCAAGTACATAGCTCTCCATCAGAGCCCCGACACTGACACGCTGATCGGAGTTCTCATCCGCATAATTATATGTACTTGCATGAAGCTGCATACGTATCTGCTTGAGGATATATGCAGAATCGGAATTACAGCCGCAGCTGGCACCCGGGTGGAAACGGCTCGTGACATCCAGTTTCCTTTCGGCCAGAGGCTCACCGGGCTGGATCTTCTCCCGGATCCTGTCCACGGCACGGGCACCCATATCGATATCATTGGGCTCATAAGAACTGAGGGTGACAAAATTTACAACACCTTCATCAGAGGAATCAAAGCCTATGACCAGAATATCCTCCGGCACTCTGATACCCCGTTTGATAAGCTTGTCGATAAGGCCGAGGGCCATACAGTCACTGGCACATAAGACCGCCTCCGGCATTTCCACCCTGCCGTCCGCAATATCCTCTGCCAGCCTGTCTCCGCTTGTATACCAGAAAT
>CAMOFS010000301.1 GCA_946613735.1 uncultured Lachnospiraceae bacterium
GGGACGGTCCTCGTGTCTCCCTAAAGGGAGACAGCAGGACCGTCCCCTGTCTCCCTTTATCCTTGACACATTATGTAAGTGTATGTTAATATTTCGTTTGTTTGGAGAGTTAGCTCAGCTGGGAGAGCATTTGCTTGACGTGTAAAAGGTCGCAGGTTCGAGCCCTGTACTCTCCATGGGAAGCCGGGAGTGCCCGGCTTCTTTTTTAGAGGAGAATATATGTATAAACTGATCAAAACAGAAGGCCGTGCCAAGCGCGGCGAATTTTCCACCGTCCATGGTACGGTGCAGACACCGGTATTTATGAATGTTGGTACGGTTGCTGCGATAAAAGGAGCGGTTTCCACTGAGGATCTAAAGGAGATTGGTTGTCAGATCGAACTTTCCAACACCTATCATCTTCATGTAAGACCCGGTGATGAGCTCATACATGATCTCGGAGGTCTTCATAAGTTCATGGTCTGGGACAGACCGATCCTTACGGATTCCGGCGGTTTTCAGGTGTTTTCGCTTGCGACACTTAGACAGATAAAGGAGGAGGGTGTGACCTTTCACTCTCATATTGATGGCAGAAAGATCTTCATGGGTCCCGAGGAGTCCATGACCATCCAGTCCAACCTCGGTTCCACCATCGCCATGGCATTTGATGAGTGTCCGTCCAGCCGCGCTGAGAGGTCTTATGTTGAGGATAGCTGCAGACGTACAGTACGCTGGCTGCACCGTTGCAAGGAAAAAATGGCGGAGCTTAATGCAAAGGAGGGGACGATAAACCCTCATCAGATGCTGTTCGGTATCAATCAGGGAGCGATCTTTGCGGATATAAGAAAAGATATGGCAAAGGAGATCTCCGGGCTCGACCTCGACGGCTATGCTCTTGGAGGACTTGCCGTAGGAGAGACACACGAGGAGATGTATCATATCATTGAGGAGACAGTTCCATATCTTCCTCAGAATAAGCCTACCTACCTTATGGGAGTCGGCACTCCTGCAAATATCCTTGAGGCTGTTGAGCGCGGTGTTGACTTTTTTGACTGTGTCTATCCGAGCCGAAATGGCCGCCATGGTCATGTGTATACAAACCACGGCAAGATGAATCTATTTAACCAAAAGTATGAGAGAGACATGAGTCCCATTGAAGAGGACTGTAACTGTCCCACCTGCAGAAACTATTCACGGGCTTATATAAGACATCTTCTAAAGGCAAAGGAGATGCTTGGCATGAGGCTTTGCGTGCTACATAATCTTTATTTTTATAATACCATGATGCAGGAGATCAGGGATGCTTTGGATGCCGGGGATTATGCCGGATACAAAAAGAAAAAGCTTGACTCGATGGCTGAAGGCGAGCACTGATCACAGCAGGAAATGATGGCTTAAAAAGTCCGATTTTCCTTGATAAAATCAGTAAAAGAGTGTAAAATATTACGGATGTTGTGTTAAGATTTGCAGCATCCGTATTTTTTGAATTTTAGGAGGAACATATTATGTTTTTAGCATCAACAGGCGGATCCAGTGCAATGGGCGGAATCGGCATGATCGCATGGATCGTGGTACTTTTTGTATTTATGTATTTTTTCATGATCCGTCCCCAGCAGCAGGAGTCAAAAAAGAAGAATGCCATGCTGGCATCTCTTGCGGTAGGTGATACCGTTCTTACATCAAGCGGATTTTACGGAGTTATCATTGATATCCCTGATGAGTCCACAGTTATAGTTGAGTTTGGCAGCAACAAAAACTGCCGTATTCCCATGCAGATGGCAGCCATCGCAGAGGTGGAAAAGCCTGAGGATGCGGTTAGCAAGACCGAGGATAAATAGGACTTTTGGAAGGAAATAAAATGGGGAAGTTTTTAAAGATACTCCCGGCTATTGTCTGGGATGTGCAGGTTACGGCAGAGATACTGCTTTGTGTGTTTGTTATCAGACTTGATCTTCTGCCGGGGGGATATCTGGTCGGCCTTTTGGGAGGCGGACTTCTTTTGACAACGGTACTTACTGGCGTTTTGCTTCTTATGCGTCCGAAGACTCACGAGAAAAAGCTTTTGCCCAGACAGATCATCGGCATGGTGATCGCATTTGTGGTGGTAGTGGCTGGGATAGTAGGATCCATGATGGCATACAGGGCCAAGCAGGCCATAGAGGTGATCACGGAGCCACCCGTGGAAAACGATCAGGTGGTCGTTACCCGTATGGGAGTATACGTGACAAGTTCGAATCCTGCCTCTTCGATCAATGACCTTTCAGACGAGACATTTGGATTTTTGTCTATCTATGATGAACAGTGGAATGCACAGGCCAAAGAATACATAGAAGATGAGATCACTAAAGCCTTAGAGGAAAAAGCAGCTGCAATGGCAGAGGAGATCCCTGAGGAAGAACCGGGATTTTTTGAAAAGCTTTTCGGTTCAAAAGAGGAAGAGGAACCCGTAGTCGAGGAGGAAAAGCCAAAGGCTGCGATCGCGACAAAGGACATCAGTTCCATCTTTACCATGGCAGACGAGCTTTATGCCGGTACCACAAAGGTCATAGTAATGGACGAGTCTTATGTTGAGGTGCTTTCCGATGTGGGTACGGCAGACGAGGAGCTTGAGACAGAAAACCCCTATGCCAGTTTTGCCACGGAAACCAAAAAGATTCTGGAGATTCCTATTTACGGTGAG
>CAMOFS010000302.1 GCA_946613735.1 uncultured Lachnospiraceae bacterium
CAATATTTCCGGCCTCATCGAGAATCTGTCGGCTATCTCTGAAGAAAACGCCGCAACAGCACAGGAGCTCAATGCTACTACTGATACTGTCAACACCAGTGTTGAAGTGCTTGCAGAAAACGGTAACAGTGTAAATCGTTCAGCCCTTGATCTTGAACGTATCATCAAAGAGTTCAAGGTGGACGAGTCAGGCATGCCAGAGGTTGTTGCCGATCAGGAGGATTGACCGGTCTATTCATTCACGAACCGCATGGGGGAGCGGATATGGACAGCATTTTTAAGGGGATGACTCATGTCCAGAGTATTTCAAAAGAGTACCTTGAGGCGGAGTCGGAGTCTATTGCAAAACAGAATCAGGGAGTGCTGTGTACAGTAAGCATACTGTACACAGCAATTCTTGTTGCTTACAACATTATAGTTCCCATCAAGTTTGCAAACTGGGGCATCACCTATATTTACAGAGTGGCGCTGGTGGTTCAGGTTTTTGTATTCCTTTTTATTCTATTCAGGCATTTCAATAAAGAACGTGGTTTCAAAGAGGTTCAGGTCACGTGCCTGATTTTTCAGCTTTATGTCATGGTCTTTGTGATCGTGATCTCAGTGGTTCCTCCATGGATGCCCCAGAGTGCTATATATTTTGCGCCCATTATGATCGGTTTCATCCCGTCCTTTATTTTTACATGGAATGTGACCGCCATGATGACCGTGATAGAATCTGTGGCGCTTATTATAGCCTCCTTCATATTCAAGTCTGAGGAGATATTCTCCATCAATTTTTTCGCGGCGCTTTTAGCCATGTTCATGGGGATATACCTGTCGTTTCTGGTTTACCATTTCCGCAACACTACCTATCAGCAGGGAGAGCTGGTCAAGGAGATGGCCAGAAAGGATGTATTGACGCAGATCTACAACAGAGGTGCGGTGGAGGAAAAGCTCCTTAAGTATATAAAAAAGCACTCAAAAGAGAGACTTACACTTTGTATTGTTGATGTGGATAATTTTAAATCTGTTAATGATTCCCTTGGGCATGCCACGGGAGACCACGTGTTAAAAAGCGTAGCATCCATCCTGCGCAATGTGGGAGGTGACCATGCCATAGTGGGACGCATGGGTGGAGACGAGTTTATGATGTTCTTTAAAAAGGATATCAGTCGCGCCCAGGTTGAGGCATGCCTGGATCGTGTCAGGGCCGACATGCACGGCATAGTAACCGGCAGCCCGGACATAGCCATTACCACCAGCATCGGAGCCTACGAAAAGCCCGAGGGGGTTGAGGTTTTGTACGAGACCATGTTCCAGCGCGCAGACGAGGCGCTTTACAGGGTCAAGAAAAAGGGCAAGGATTCATATGAGTTTTATGTTGAGCAGACAGAGGGTTTGTGATTGATTTATGATTGACGCGTTGCTTAGACATCCGGAGGCTCATATAGAGGCATCCGCGATTCTTTTCAATATCATACTTATTATCTTTTCAGTCAGGCAGACCAGGCGCAAGACCGATGAGTCAAAGGCTTTCAGAAGACTGACTACCTACAGTATGATCATCATCTATACTGAGGTAATCCGCGCCTGGATGGGTGATCTGGTGCCGTCTGTCTGGTCATACTACCTGCTCAATACCACAAATATAGCGTCATATCTCGCTGTTATGCTATACGGCTTTGGACTTATCACCTATCTTAGCTTTGTTTTTGATAAAAAGGTGAATAAGGCGTATAAGATATTTGAGTATGCCTTTATGCTGGTGTATGCGTATTTTATTGTCCGTAACATGTGGGACGGATGTATTTCATTATACAGCTTTGAGGAACACAGATTCCTTCACGGACCCCTTTACTGGTCTGTGGGTATCGGTATGCCCATTTTTGCCTATACCTGCGGATTGATCTTTTTCATTGCAAATGCAAGGAACCTGCGATCCAGATCACGGATGACCATGTATGTGGCGGCGATACTTATGGTCGTGGGTATGGTGGCCCAGCCCCTTTTGGGTAATATCTTTACCTTAAGTGGTCTCATGTCTTCGCTTGTGCTTTTTGTTATATATCTCAGTATAGAGACAGAGGACTATTCCCAGCTTATGGACATGACAGAGTCGCTGGAACAGGCCAGGGAGGAGGCACTGGCTGCCAATGAGGCAAAGAGCACTTTTTTGGCAAACATGTCCCATGAGATACGTACACCTCTTAATGCCTTTATGGGATTAAATGAGATGATTCTCAAGGAATCCCACGATTTTGCGACTATAGACCATGCAAGGGATATGAGACAGGCCGGGGATGCCCTGCTTACCATCATAAACCAGGTTTTGGATATTTCAAAGATAGAGACCGGCAACATAGATTTTGTTGAGGCTGAGTATCATCTTTCGGATATGCTTGATGATGTGGAGATCATCATAGGTTCCCGCGTCAAGGATAAGGGACTTACCTATATTGCCGAAGTGGATCAGGATCTTCCCGATCATCTGATTGGAGATTCGGTCCGTATCCGCCAGATCCTTGTAAATGTTTTAAACAACTCCGTTAAGTACACCATACATGGTGTGGTGGTGCTCTGCGTCAGGGGTGAGATCCGTGATGATAAAAAGATGGAACTGATGATCCAGATCACCGATACGGGCATAGGCATAAAGGAGGAGGATCTAAAGAA
>CAMOFS010000303.1 GCA_946613735.1 uncultured Lachnospiraceae bacterium
ATAAGGTATTTGCAGAGCTTCGCAAAAACGGAGTTGATGTCACTACGGATAAGCGTTCCGAAAAGATCGGCTTTAAGATCCGCGAGGCAAGAATGGACAAAATCCCTTATATGCTTGTCGTTGGAGAAAAGGAAGAGGCTGACGGTACTGTTTCGGTTAGAAGCCGTTTTGCCGGAGATGAGGGCGTAAAGCCGCTTCCGGAATTTATCAATGCCCTTTGCGAGGAGATCCGCACCAAGGCCATAAGAGCCGAAGAGCCCGATAAAGATGAGAAATAAGATCATTGCACTTATCATGACTTTGGCGGTGGCGCTTAACGGCAACATCGTTTTGGATAAGGGTATACTTGTATTAGAGACCAATATGAATGCCATCATGGAACGGGGGAGCCTGGAGTTTTTCGGGTATCACCCCGTGACAGATGAGTTTCTTTTATGGATATCCGATAATTACGGCAAAAAAGTGCTTACGGATATCGTAGAAAACCGTGATTTTAACGATCCTGAAGTGTGGTATAATGTCACGGGCAGATCCATTCATGTACTATACAGTGAGTATACATCCTATGTGGGACTTGACGCATGGGATTATTCTCATGTGCATAAAGTTTCAGGTGATAATGATCCTGTAACCTTTGCTTTTTGCGGAGATGTTACGATCCATGAGGGAGCTGCAACCACAAATCACATGGATGAGTGTGAGAACGGGATTTTAGACTGCTTTTCAGACGATCTTATGGATGAGATGCAGGGGGCAGATGTGTTTGTTGTTAACAACGAATTCTGCTACAGTACAGGTGGAGAGCCTATTGCCGGCAAGACTTATACCTTCCGCGCCGACCCTAAAAGGGTGGAAGCGCTTAAGGATATGGGGACCGACCTTGCCTGTCTCGCAAACAACCATGTATTTGACTATGGAGAGGTGGCACTTTCAGATACGCTAAAGACCTTAAAGGATGCTGATGTTCCCTATATCGGAGCAGGCGAAAATCTGCGTGAAGCGGAGAGGATTCAGTATTACATAGCCGGTGGCAGAAAGATTGCTATTGTAAATGCAACACAGATAGAGAGATCCACCAATTATACCAGAGAGGCTACAGCCACGCAGTCAGGTGTATTTAAGACACTACATCCCGAAAACTGCGTCAATGCCATAAAAAAAGCTAAAAAGAACGCTGATCTTTGTATAGTCTGTGTTCACTGGGGTACCGAGGGTAATTTCAATTACGGCGAAGACCAGACGGCTCTTGCAAATGCCTATGTCGATGCAGGTGCTGACGCAATAATCGGCGGTCATACCCACTGCCTTCAGGGCGTAGAGTATATTGGAGAGGTTCCTGTTTTTTACAGCCTCGGAAACTACTGGTTTTCCACTTCGGCAAATATGCCCGGGGATTACGATACGGGACTTGCACTGCTTAAGATCTCCCAGGATAAAAAGATAAGCCCGTCCTTTGTTCCGGCACATTTTCACGGGGCTTTTACCGGTAAGCTTTCCGGTGATGAGGCAAATGAGGTTTACAGATTTATAGAGTCTGTTTCGCAGACAACAGTAATAGATGAAAACGGTAATATAAAAAGGAGGTAAATGATGGCTAAAAAACCCACAGTACTTATGATCCTTGACGGATTCGGACTCAATGACAATCCTGAATATAATGCTGCAGCGATCGCGAACACACCCGTGATCGATGCTTTAAAGAGGGATTATCCCTTTAAAAAAGGTTACGCTTCAGGTCTTGCAGTGGGACTTCCCGACGGACAGATGGGAAATTCCGAGGTAGGTCATATGAATATGGGTGCAGGACGCATCGTATATCAGGAACTTACCCGTATCTCAAAAGAGATCGAAGACGGTGTATTTTTTGAAAATGAAGCATTAAAGCTTGCTTTTTCCAATGCAAAGAAAAACGGCAGTGCGGTCCATATGTACGGTCTTGTTTCCGACGGTGGTGTTCACAGCCATAATACTCATATTTACGGACTTTTGGAGATGGCCAAAAGAGAGGGCGTATCCGAGGTTTATGTACATTGCTTTTTAGACGGCCGTGATACGGCACCTACTTCCGGTCTTGGTTTTGTACAGGAACTTGAAGCTAAAATGGCTGAGATCGGTGTAGGTAAGGTCGCAACACTTTCCGGACGTTACTATGCGATGGACAGAGATAACAGATGGGATCGTGTGGAAAAGGCTTATCAGAACCTGACTCTTGGAAATGGTGTGCAGGCAGCTTCCGCAACAGAGGCTTTGGAAAAGTCCTATGCCGAGGATGTTACAGATGAATTTGTGCTCCCCACCACCATACTTACAGACGGAAAGCCTACCGCTGTTATAAAGGACGGTGATTCCATAATAAACTTTAACTTCCGTCCCGACCGTGCAAGAGAGATCACCAGATGCTTCTGCATGGACGATTTTGATGGTTTTGACCGCGGCCCCAGAAAGAAGGTTACTTACATCTGCTTTACCGAGTATGATGTTACCATCCCCAATAAGGAGATAGCCTTTAAAAAGGTTGAGCTCACCAATACCTTCGGTGAGTTTTTGGCAAAGCATAATATGACCCAGGCTCGTATAGCCGAGACAGAAAAGTACGCCCATGTTACTTTCTTCTTTAACGGCGGAGTGGAAGAGCCCAATG
>CAMOFS010000304.1 GCA_946613735.1 uncultured Lachnospiraceae bacterium
GACGTGGGCAAACGTGAACGGGATTATGACAATCCGGCAGAGCGCCAAAAGCGGATCAGCGAAGCCAGACAGGAATATAAGTCCACTCACGGCAGTACTGCAAAGAAGACTCCCGAGTCTAAGCTTCCCAGATATATGCTAATTGACGGATATAATGTGATATTTGCGGATAGTGAGCTAAAGAGCCTGGCAAATGACGATCTGCACGCTGCCAGGACCAAGCTTTTGGATATTGTGGCGGATTATCAGGGTTATGTGGGCGATACGGTGATAGTGGTCTTTGATGCTTGGCGTAAAAAGGGTGGTATGGGAAGCTCTGAAAAATACGGCGATGTATATGTGGAGTTTACAAAAGAAGCCCAGACCGCTGATGCTTATATAGAAAGGGCGGTGCATCAGCTCATGCCCAACGCCCGCATTACGGTGGTGACCTCGGATGCTGCAGAGCAGGTGATAGTTTCAGGATCCGGAGCCTATCGTATGTCATCCCGGGAGTTTTTCGGGGAAATAGAGCGTATTCGTTCCGAATACTATTGAAAACGGATATACCAAAATGTATAATCTATTAGACAAAAGAATTTTTGCTGCCAAAGATCCTATAGTGATGTGAAAAAAGCGCAGCGAAAGGTCTTTTAGTTAATAAGGGGGTAAATATGGAAGGAAAAAAAGTCACATCCAAAGACCCGGTTAGACGCGACGGAAAGAAGATACGCAGGATAAAAGATAAGCTTCTTAGCTCTATCATGCCTGCGGTTCTTATTACTATCATAGTTTTGGTAGTAATCTCATCCATTCTTACCAGATCTGAGATGCAAAAGATGGCAGAGGGCCAGCTCGAGGCATCTATCTCCAATCAGTCTGACAACATCGAATCCTGGTTGAATGAAAATCTTAAGTTTTTTGCTACCGCAAAGGCATCCATAGAGACAGCAAAGCCTGCCACGGATGCTGAGTGGGACGAGGTTTTAAACACTTACTATGGGGCCAATTCCAATTCTCCAGAGGGTCTGGTGGTGGCATCCCAATCAGGCCAGGTCCACAAGGCGGCCGAATCACAGATCGATACTTCAAATCCTACGGAAAAGCCCTGGTTTAAGCAGGGACTTACCAGGGTGCAGATGGATTACGGTCCTCCCTATCAGAACGCAGATGGCGTATATGTGATATCGGCGTCCGGTATTTTGGACGATGGATCGGATGACCTTAAGGTGGTGGCAGCGGATCTGACACTTGAGCGTATATCCATCATTGTCAATTCCGGTGTAAAAATGGAGAACGCCAGCTCATTTCTGGTGGATACCAGTACAGATATGATACTGGCTCATCGTGACAGTTCACTGGTGGCAACCACCATATCCGGCAGCGATGCGCTGATGAGCGCGGTGGTTTCATCCATAGACAAAAAGGACTACTCCACTAAGGTAGCCGGTGGCTATACAGTGTCATTTTCCGAGGTGTACGGTACCGACTGGGTGCTGGTATCCTATATAGAGGAAAGGGTGATCATGAAGGATATAACCCAACTGGTATTCATCCTTATTATGGTGGGACTTATAGCGGTTGTGGTCATAAGCCTTCTTATCAACCTTATCGTCAAGCGTGTTATAGCACCTCTTGGACTTATCACTGAAAATATCGGCGCCATGTCTGCCGGTGACTTTACCATCGAGATCAATCATGACTCCAATGATGAGATAGGACTGATGGGAGACCAGGTCAGTGAATTTGTGGGCTCCATGAGGGAGATGATATCCAGTATCAATGATGAGTCGGAAAAGCTCAAAGTCCAATCTGACAACAGTAATACAGTAAGTAACACCATGTACGACGCCTCCCAGTCTCAGGAAGAGGCTATGTCTAACCTGAACCAGACCGTGGAACAGCTGTCTCAGGCAGTCAATGAGATAGCAGAAAACGCCACTACCCTTGCCATGGTGGTATCGGATACCAAGCAGAGCTCCGATGCCGCATCCAAGGGCATGAATGAGACGGTGGAGATATCCAGAAGAGGCCGTGAGGATATGGAGAAGTTATCCGTGGCCATGGACGGTATACGAAGAGCCAATGACGGACTGGTGGAGTCCATCAACAAAGTGGGTAAGGCCTCCGAGGAGATCACCGGTATCGTGTCCATGATCGGTGATATAGCAGAGGAGACCAATCTTTTGTCACTGAATGCGTCCATAGAGGCAGCCCGTGCAGGAGAAGCCGGACGAGGCTTTGCAGTCGTGGCTACCGAGATCGGTGGTCTGGCCAACAACTCTGCACAAAGTGCTCAGAATATCAAGAATCTCATTGACCAGGTCAGAAGCCTTATCAACGACGTGGTGCGTCAGGCCGGAGAAAGTGCTGAGAGTATCCGGGAAAACAGCGAGCTTATCAATGAAGCTGTAGCCACCTTCGACCAGATATTCAACAACATCCAGTCCACCAGTGACATACTTCGCGAGATGATAGACGGAGTATCAAAGGTGGATGAGGTCGCGGCAAATGTGGCAGCCATATCAGAGGAGCAGGCAGCCAGTGCGGATGAGATCCTGGCCACCTCACAGGATATGGTGGAGCAGGCTCAGAGCATTACGCAGAGCAGCCAGGATGTGGCAGACAACTCACATGAGCTGGCCAATACCTCACAGAC
>CAMOFS010000305.1 GCA_946613735.1 uncultured Lachnospiraceae bacterium
AGCATGCATTCTCAAAGCAAATGGGCTGGATCTTTTTAACCTGATCATACACATCAAGACCTGCGTCCTCTGTGATCTTCTTGGCCTCCTCAATGGAAGAAATACCATACTGTCCAAGAACCTTGTTGATCTGGTCTACTCTTCTTTCATATGATTCAAACAGTGCCATTTCATTACTCCTTTCTTGGATCGATGATCTTTGCTGCGTCGTCTACACGTCCATACTGACCCTTAGCCTTTTCCCAGGCGTCGTTGGGTGAGTCGCCGTTCTTGATGAAATCTGTCATCTTGCCGAGATTGACGAACTGATAACCGATAACCTGATCCTCATCATCCAAAGCTATGCCGGTAACATAACCCTCTGCCATCTCCAAGTAACGAACGCCCTTTTCCTTGGTAGCGTACATAGTACCAACCTGTGAACGGAGTCCCTTACCGAGATCTTCAAGTCCTGCACCGATAGCAAGTCCGTCATCAGAGAAAGCACTCTGTGTACGACCATAAACGATCTGAAGGAAAAGCTCTCGCATAGCAGTATTGATGGCGTCGCAAACGAGGTCAGTGTTAAGAGCCTCTAAGATGGTCTTGCCCTGGAGCACCTCAGCAGCCATAGCTGCGGAATGTGTCATACCTGAGCATCCGATAGTCTCAATAAGAGCCTCCTGGATAACGCCATCCTTGACATTGAGTGAAAGCTTGCAGGCACCCTGCTGGGGAGCACACCAGCCTACACCGTGTGTGAAGCCTGAAATATCTTCGATCTTTTTAGCATGAACCCACTTGCCCTCCTCGGGGATGGGAGCAGGCTCGTGATTTGCACCCTTGGCAACGGGGCACATCATTTCCACTTCTTTTGTGTAAATCATCGCAATCTCCTTTCATACATTAGGGAGAATCCTTTTCTTCTCCTACGGACAGGATTATACCTTATTTTTGGCTTTCATTCAATAAATATTTAACGTGCGGTCTCCCGACTGTGATAAAAAAAGTTGTTAAAAGAGGATATTTATGATAATATGTCCTCGTCTGGATTTCTGATATGGGCATTTCGCCCCATTCGAATTTTTTCCCGGTTAGGAGGATAATTGTATAGTAGAGTTTCTACCGGCATTTTGCGCGGTATTGAGGGTATCTGTGTCATGGTGGAGGCAGATGTCAGCGAGGGCCTGCCTGTCTTTGAGATGGTAGGTGCCCTTGGATCCGAGGTCAAGGAGGGCCGGGAGCGGGTTCGCACAGCTCTTAAAAACTGCGGCTTTCTTTTCCCTGCAAAAAGAATAACCATAAACATCACACCGGCAGGTATTAAAAAAAGTGGCGGCGGTTTTGACCTGCCCATAGCCGTCTCTCTTTTGGCAGCCGAGGGTGTCATAGTCGACCCCAGGCCGGATGAGGTGATGATAATAGGCGAACTGGGGCTGGACGGCAGCATACATCCCGTGGAGGGTATACTCCCCATGGTCTCCGGCGGCATGGATGATGGGAAAAGCACCTGTATTGTCGCCCGGGAAAATTATCACGAGGCTTCACTGGTACCGGGGATCACCGTGATCCCGGTAGCAGGTATTGCCGATGTGATATCTTACCTGAATGATGACATTTACCCCGATATGGACAATTTTGCCCAGCCTGAGAAATATGATCAAAACGACCAATATTTTGACTTTAGTGATATCAACGGACAGGCATTTGTAAAAAGAGCCTGTGAGATCGCTGCCTCCGGCATGCACAATCTTCTATTGATGGGGCCGCCCGGTGCCGGCAAGACCTTTGCTGCCCGGTGCATTCCGTCCATCATGCCATCCATGACTAAAAAGGAACAGATCGAGCTGTCAAAGATCTACAGCGTATGCGGTCTTTTCGGGGAAAGGGAAAAGCTCTTGGACAAAAGACCCTTCAGGAACCCTCACCATACCATCTCCTCTGCAGGTCTCGTGGGTGGAGGCGGCGGCGGAAATGGGAGCATCAGACCAGGGGAGGTTTCACTGGCTTCATTTGGCGTGCTTTTTTTGGACGAGCTTCCGGAATTTCGTCCCTCTACCCTGGAGATACTGCGTCAGCCCCTGGAGGACCGGGTGGTCAATATCTCCAGGGTGTCAGGGGATTTTACCTTTCCGGCTGATTTTATCCTGGTGGCTGCCATGAATCCCTGTAGATGTGGCTATTTCCCGGATCGCACCAGATGTCAGTGTTCCCCCCATTCTGTCAGGAATTACCTGGGACGTATCTCCCAGCCCCTTTTGGATCGGATAGACCTGTGCGTCCAGACTCCGGAGGTAACCTACGGGGATCTGACCGTACACACAAAAAATGAGACCTCGGCTGATATCAGGCATCGTGTGGAGCGGGTCCATGAGATTCAGCAAAGGCGTTTTATGGGACGAAGCTACATTTTTAATAGCCGTATACCCGCCTGCGACATGGACCAATTTTGCCGGCTGGGCAGGGAGGAAAACGCATACATGGAGGATAAGTTCAATGAATATGGGCTTACTGCCAGGACTTATCACCGCATCCTCAAGGTGGCCCGTACCATAGCCGATCTGGACGAGGCAAAGGACATAGGCATAAAGCATCTGACGGAGGCATTTTTATACAGGAGTCTGGATAAAAAATACTGGGAAAGCATGCTGT
>CAMOFS010000306.1 GCA_946613735.1 uncultured Lachnospiraceae bacterium
TTTGGCGAAAAGATTAGCTATTTTTACAGGGATTCTCTGTCCAGATCCTCCCATTTATCAATGATCTTGATACCCTCCTTTTCCAAAAGGGGCTTTAATGAACGATTGTAGGTGGTACCCTGGAGAGACATGAAATCCTTTGTCTCCTTAAATATGGCCGCCAATTGCTCTCTGGCGTTCATCCCCGCCAGATCCCTTTTGTCATAACCTGCATTTTCCATATCCTTTAGAGAAGCTACACGCACCATGAAAAACTCATCCAGATTTGACGATGTTATAGCCAAAAACTTTATGCGCTCCAGAATTGGCAGGCTTTTATCCCTGGCCTCGTCCAGGATCCTGCGGTTGAACTTGATCCAGCTTAACTCACGGTTTTCATAGTATTTGGTATCGTTATAATCTATTGACATATTTTTCCCCCTTTTTATATCCTTATCCCCGCTATTTTCTATTGTAAAAATCATTCCTAGGTCGAAGCCCAAAGAATCTACAGTTTCTTTTCTTTAATAACAGGTCTGATAGCGAATACGCTCTCAAAGAATGATGCCTTATCCTCAAACATTCCTTTCTCCATGGAGATAGACCCCTCTGCCTCCAGTGAAATGTTTAAGATATCATCCCTCACCTGCATCTTGACCTTCTTAAGCTTCTGCTTGTGGCTTCGATCCAAAGCATTGGCTACACGAAGGATGGCCACAAGCTTTTGCATCTCTATATATTCCGGCTTTGAAAACTCACCGGATATCTCCTCATAGTCAGGCATATCATGTCTGTTGGCTGCAGCAATATATGCCACCATAAGCCTCTCCTTGTGGGACAGTCCCAGGATCTCGGAGGCCATGATAATGGAAAAAGAACACCTGGACTCATCCGACAGTGAAATATACTTGCCGCAATCATGAAGGATGGCTGCACAGCGGACAATGAGCTTGTCTCGTTTTGGCATACCGTGATACTTTTTCATAGCATCAAATATCTGCTGCGACATCTTGTCCAATGCCTTAAGATGAGGAATATAGCTGCCGTAACGTCTGGCAATGGCCCAGCAGGCAGAAAGCACATCCTCTTCAAAATCATGTGTTGGAGTCATAAGCCCCTTTTCAAAAGCATAGTCATAAGCAATTCCCTCTGTGATAGCCACACCGGGTATCATGATATTTTTGGCGGGAAGCGCATCTATAATGCCCTGATATAAGAGAATAAAAGGCATGATCATGTCATCGTTTTCATCATAAATGGTCTGTTCCGTAATCACGGAATATAGCTTTTTCTGCTTCACCTTTTCGATCATCCTGTGATAGCTTTCTGCAGGCACCACCCCGTCCGTAACCTCGATGGGTAGCTTTTCCACAACGTTGTGAAGCTGGTCATTGACCAGGATCAGATAGGATACCTCATCACCCTTCATGTACATATTGAAAAATGTATTTATCTCCTTGTGGATGATCTCCATGGTCTGACCGTAGGAATCCTTTTTGTCCTTGAGACGCTCAAAAATGTCACGGATGGGAAATGCTCCCAAAAGGATGTGCTCAGTAGTTACGATCTGGCCGTTTTTAAAGTAGGTGACCTGAAGGGAGGATCCGCCGATATCAACCAAAAGAGCCGACTTGCTAATGATCTTTTCAAAATCGGGCATACTGGCAATGGCCTGATATGTGAGAAATCTCTGTTCTGAATTGGACAAAAAATAAGCTTGAAACCCAACCTTTATCCGGATCTGATCCATTACAAAAAAGGCGTTTTTAGCAGTTTCAAGGGTATAGCCTGCAAAAACACGGTAACCGTCTACCTTGTACATCTTTACCGTATCGCGCATATCCTTTAGTGCGGTAAGTATGTCATTTAAAGTCTCGGTGGTGATCCTGCCGCACTGTCCGATATCATGGGCAATATTGCACCATGTACGCATACAGTCAATCTCTTTGATCCTTTTTTCCCTGGATAATTCATAGACCTTACATACGATCTCGTATGAACCAATGTAGATAGATGCGAAGCTCTTCATATTGTTTCCCCCAATGCTATTACGTTGTCATGTAACTGACACCTGCGCCCCCTTATGGGGTAAGGCTATATAATTTGCCAGTCAATTGGTGATAGGCCATTGGCTTTCAAGTAATCGTTACATTTTGAAAAATGCCTGCAGCCGAAAAAACCTCTGTAAGCTGAAAGCGGACTTGGATGCGGCGCCTTTAGGATTAGATGCTTTTCATTGTGCAAAAGCTCTGCTTTTCTCCCTGCAGGTGCTCCCCAAAGTAAAAATACCATGGGCCGATCCTGACTGTCCAAAACCCTGATCACTGCGTCCGTAAACTCTATCCAACCAAGCGATGCATGGGAATTGGCCTGGTGTGCCCGGACGGTGAGCACTGTATTTAAAAGAAAAACGCCCTCATCCGCCCACTTGTACAGGCATCCGTGATCCGGTATGTCACAGCCCAAGTCGTCATGAAGTTCCTTGTATATGTTGACAAGAGACGGCGGTACTGCCACTCCCTTTTGAACCGAGAAGCACAGGCCGTGGGCCTGACCCGGTTCGTGGTATGGATCCTGTCCCAGAATCACCACCTTGACCTCTGATAAAGGGGTGTGGTGGAAGGCGTTGAA
>CAMOFS010000307.1 GCA_946613735.1 uncultured Lachnospiraceae bacterium
TCACCTATCACAAAAGACTGCTCCTCGGAAAGATCGCCGTAGATCCTAAGTTCCCTAAGCTCCTTCATGTCCGAAAAAGCCTTTGTGCCCACGGAAAGACCTGCTGCATTATCTATCCTTACCGACGAGAAATTGGTACCTGAAAATGCAAATGCTCCTATATAGCTTATGTTTGCCGGTATCCTTATAGTTGTAAAGCCCGGATAATCCTCAGTGCTGTTCACCGGCACATCTTTACCTGTCTTTATGCCGAAAAACGCACCGTCATTTATTCTTTTTACCGAAGGCGGTATGTAAACGGAGGAGAAATCGTATCTCATAAGTTCCCCGCTCTCGGACAGATAGCCCGCAGGAATAAAGGTGTGAAGGTCGCTGCTGCTGCCTGATCCACCGATACCCGACACTTTTATCCCGTTAATCTCACCCGGCACCACAAGAGTTTTGTTTCTTGATATCAGAGGTCTGATATCACTATCCGTATAGAGATAGTCGATGCACCCCGCACCATCGTAGATAAAATGCCATGTTATGCCTGTCTTTTCATCCCTGTATGAATGAAAGCCTTCATCATCTGTGTTGTCATTTCTGTTCTGGTAAAACACGTTGGGAGTCACGCAGAATGATAGGATGGCATAGTTCATATACTTCTCATCCGCCAGGTAAGGAGAGTATCCTTTATAGACAATGTCTTCATTTCTTGCGCGGCTCTCTCCCGCCACCGTATCCTCCGGCATCACCACCATAATCTTCATTACGGCACCCCTGGCTGATACATTTTGTGCCCTGACAGTTTTGTTTTCATTGTCTATGGCTCCGGCAAAGCTAATGCTTTCATAGTCAGATATCAAAGCAGCGACCCTGTCTATCTCCTCCTGTGAAGAGTTGCAGTCATCCATAAGGCCCTTATACTTCTTTTTTAGCTGCTTTAGTGTATCAGTAACCTCTGCCCTTCCCAAAAGCATATATTCATCTGCCAATGCCCTATGGTCTTCGTTTCCGGCGGCATCAATACACGAAACTGTAAGGCCGTGGACTCTGTCATTTAGCTTTACATCCGTGCAGGCCATTAGCTTTGAGGCATCGCTGTTTTCATTGAGGATCTCACCCGAAAGCAAAAGCCCTGCAGGTGCGGAAGGTTCCATGTATATGAGTTTTTCACACATTTCACCGGATATCCTGTCAGTAGCCTTTACCAAAAACACACTGTCCTCTGTTATGTTTTTAAGCCTCCCTTCATCCGAAGCCTCTCCTTTGGCTTCATACCTGTATTTTTGTATCCCGTTATCCCAGATCTTTTCTGTTTCGTAGATCTTAACATCAGCATCCACATTATAGGCCTTTTCAAAACGGGGAGATTCCCTGATGACCTTATGTTTTTTCACCATAATATCCGACGGCTTTAATCCGCCTTCCACGTAATGCAGATCTCCGGAGTTGTTATCAAGCTCAGGTGATAAGGCATTAATCCTTGAAAGCCCAAAAAGATCTATGTCCATATCCCCGGTAATATTGTCGTTTTCAAAATATCTTACAGTATCGCACTCGGGGTATTCTCTGCCATCAGCATCTTCTATCATATGACCTCCGGGCTTTTCGCTGGTTTGCACCTCTCCGAGGCTTAGTACTCTGGTATTGCTGTTGTTGGTAAGCTTTAGGTCTATGGAAGGAAAGAAATACTGATTTTTTGCATTGTTTACCGTGCCGGCTGTACCCTTGTAGCAGGTAGGATCCGGATCTACATACCAGCCTGTTGTCCTCCCTCTGTTGGTATTTGTAGTCTTTGTATTGTTGTTTGAATTGCTTAAATCTTTATGCTCAATGGTAGAATCAAGGATCTCCTTTGTGCCATAAAAGTACCATTCGCTGTCCCTGAAACCATTTCTGGTAAGCTTCATAAGTGACTTTCCGTAGTACACCGGCTTTCCGACCGTACCCAGAGTTCCTGCTTTTCCGCCTATGGTAGGTGTGTCAGATACAGAAGTTCTCTTTCCACAGGCATAGGTTCCCATGGTCTCGGTCCTGTCCGAGTCCTCCCACTTTTTTGTGTTTGCATTGTATCTGAGGCCCATATTATCCGAGTAGTTCCAGGAGTAATCATCCAAAACCCGGTCAACCAGGGAACTGTATGCTGTCTTTCCCCTCTGCCACTCCAGGTTTACCTTTTGAATATTTACTATGGCATAGGGTGTATATTTGTTGGCTCCTGCAGGATATCTGGGATAGGTATCCCAGGCTGCTTTAGCTATTGGATAACTGGTAGTATCCTTTTCATCGGTATAAGGATCGTTAGGATTTCTATATGGATATCTTCGCAGATGGCTGTATCCGCCATAGTTTATCTGGCCATCTGCAGTCGTAAATGAATAACAGTAATAAAATTCTTTGCCACCGTCATACCCGTTGTCTATCCACTTTTCAAACATACCGCTGGTGATCCCGTTTGCAGTGGGCAGACTGCCTCGTGCCTCATAATAAAAGCATCCCTGGTTGTCCACTGCTGTGTTGCTGGCTCCGCCCAGGTAGCCCCTCCAGGTCTGACGCTCCGTACCGGAATGAGGGATGCTTCCCGCAAAAACCTTCATGGTCATATCGGGATCATCCTTGTCTTTT
>CAMOFS010000308.1 GCA_946613735.1 uncultured Lachnospiraceae bacterium
GGTGGCATTTTTAATCATATCCAGCTCGAGGATATTCAGGACTACCATCATCCCCTTGATGTCCTCGTGATTGTGGAGCAGTAAGGTTTCGAGCATTTCGGGGGTGGGGCGTTTTGTATATTCCTTGTAGATGTCGATGAGCTGTCCGCCGTTATATATGTCTTTGCGAAAGAGACCATAGTATTGCTCTATGGTCTTTTGCTTGCAGTTTGGAGTGTTAAGGTGTTTGCTGAATTTTTTGGTGATCTTCATAAGATCTACGGAGCGAAGGTTGTTTAGTGCTTCGCAGTCGAGACCGTGCATTTTTGCCCTGGCCCTGATAAAGGGGATATCAAAGCCTTCGCCGTTAAAAGTGATACAGGAAGTAAAGCTTTTAGCCAACTCAAAAAAGGCCCTTAAAGTGTCGGCCTCATCATCCTGCGTAGGAGCAAAGTAAAGCTCCACCGTAACTTCAGCCCCACGTCTGTATCCGCATCCGATGAGATACACGCTGCCCCAGTCCCGGCTAAGCCCCGTTGTCTCGATATCAAAGAGCAGCGCATCCTCATCCAGCATCCCCTCCAGGTCCGCGTCAAAATCTGCAGTTGTATATCTGTAACTATACTTTTCCATCTTAAATATCCTGTGAGGGCGGAGGTGACGCCGGCTCCGCCCGGAGTGGTGTGATAACACCTCCGCCCGGAGTGGTGTGATAACACAAAAAAAGCTGTCCTTGCGGACAGCTTTCAGAACTCTTATGCGCGCTCAACTTTGCCGGAACGCAAGCATGATGTACAAACATAAAGCCTCTTGGGAGTGCCATCCACCTTACAGCGAACAGACTTCACATTAGACTTCCACATACGATTAGCTCTCCTGTGTGAGTGGCTCACCTTGATTCCGAAATGAGCACCCTTACCGCAAACTGCACACTTTGCCATGCCAAACACCTCCTTTATTAAGAAACCTCCGGGTCACCCCGGATCAATATCAAAATTACACGTCGCACAGACGCAACGGATGTATTGTATCAGAAAAATCATCTTTTTGCAAGCGTTTTTTTCGTTGTTTTTTTCCCAAAATGTAGTAAAATAGTAAAGTGAGTTTTAAATAAAATTCTATCAGATGGAGGTTTTGATATGCAGGGACAGGGACTTATGGAGACCGGTCATGGCAAGATCGTTATCGACGCCGATGTGATCGCCACTTATGCCGGATCCGTTGCAGTAGAGTGCTTTGGTATAGTGGGCATGGCTGCAGTCAATATGAAGGACGGGCTGGTGAAGCTTCTTAAAAGCGACTACCTAAGTCACGGTATTGATGTAGTTGTTGAAAACAACGAGATATCGCTGGACTTCCACGTGATCATTTCATACGGAGTCAGCATCAGTACAGTTACCGATAATCTGGACGAGACCGTCAGATACAAGGTGGAGGAGTTCACCGGTATGAAGGTCAAGGCTATCAATGTATATGTAGAGGGCGTCCGCGTCATCGATTAAGGAGGTTAGTGTTGGAGATAACATCAATCAATGCAGCCGTCTTTTCGAAGATGTTTTTGGCGGCTGCCAAGTATTTAGAAGCAAAAAAAGATATCATTAACGAGCTTAATGTTTTCCCGGTTCCCGATGGTGATACAGGTACCAATATGACCATGACCATTATGTCTGCAGCTAATGAGGTGGCAGGTCTCAAGGATCCGGATATGAATACTCTTTGTAAGGCTATCTCATCAGGGTCACTTAGGGGAGCCAGGGGTAATTCAGGAGTCATCCTGTCCCAGCTTTTCAGAGGCTTTACCAAGGTCGCCAAGACACATGATGAGCTTACGGTAGAGATCTTGAATGAGTGCTGCCAGAAGTCTGTGGAGACGGCATACAAGGCAGTCATGAAGCCCAAGGAGGGCACCATCCTTACAGTGGCCAAGGCTGTGGCTGATAAGTCGGCTGAGATAGCACCCGATACCGATGATCTGATTAAGTACTATGAGGCTGTTTTTCAGGCAGCTTCTGATACCCTTGAAAAGACTCCGGACATGCTTCCCGTATTGAAGCAGGCAGGTGTGGTTGATTCCGGCGGACAGGGACTGGTGGAGGTTCTTCGCGGCGGATATGCCATGCTGACGGGAGAGAAGGTGGACATTTCCTTCGGTACCGAGGCGGAGGGTCCCGTGGATCTGGAGATGCCCAAGTATCTGTACCGCATGTCCTTTGCTATCAAGAGCACGGAAAAGATATCCAACAAGGACGTGATGGATTATAAGGTTTATCTGGAGTCCATCGGTGAGGATATCAAGGTAGAGGCTAAAAACGAGATGATGAACGCCATCATCATGACAAATGAACCGGGTCGTGTCATCTCAAAGGCTTCCAAGATAGGTACACTTTCACAGGTTTCCATCGTCAACATCGTGGATGACGATATACCGGAGGAAAAAAAGTCTGACGCCAAAGAAGCCAAAGAGGAGGCAACTGTGGAGGAGAAGGCAGAGCCCGAAAAGGATATGGGCTTTGTGGCTGTTTCCATCGGAGATGGAATGAACGAGATCTTTAAGGAGCTCGGTGCTGACTATATCATTGAGGGCGGCCAGACCATGAACCCCAGCACGGATGACATCCTCTCAGCTGT
>CAMOFS010000309.1 GCA_946613735.1 uncultured Lachnospiraceae bacterium
GCATAGACACCTACACCGGTGAGGTCTATATGGATATCCGGAGCAGGATGACCATGGACGGCGCCGGCCACTTTAATACCACACTTAAAAATGGCACAGTCATCTCATACGACAGGCTTTTGTTCACCGGCCAGATAGATGAATACTTTGACGCCAAGCTGGGCAACTTAGAGTACCGTTCCGTGCGGTTCGAGACGGAGGAACTTCCCATGGAAAACTACCAGGGAAGTGCCATAGTAAACTATACTGAAGCAGAGGTACCTTACACCCGCTGCATAGAGCACAAGCATTTTGACTTTGGGACACAGCCCACCACCGTGATCTCCCGGGAGTATTCCTCCGAGTGGAAGCCGGGAGTGGAGCCCTATTATCCCGTCAACAATGAGAAAAACAATGCTCTTTATGAAGAGTATAAAAAGCTGGCGGACGCAGAGGAGAATGTGATCTTTGGCGGACGTCTGGGGCATTACAAATACTACGACATGGACAAGGTGATCGAGGCCGCACTGGAGTGCGTGGCTGCAGAGTAAGAATAGATTCCGCAGTCGAGTGCGTCAAGGTTGGTAAGTGAAGAAATGAATAGGCTCCGCAGTCGAGTACGACAGGTCGCAGACAAGGAGCCTATTCATTTCTGATAAGTAACAAAGAGAGGAGAACAAAGATGAGACAGGAAACAAAGTGTATCCAGGCAGGCTACGAGCCTAAAAATGGTGAGTCGAGGATGATACCCATCATCCAGAGTACCACCTTCAAATATGATACCAGCGAGGATATGGGAAAGCTTTTCGATCTGGAGGCTTCCGGATATTTCTACACCAGGCTGCAAAACCCCACCAATGACATGGTGGCCGCAAAGATCGCAGCTTTGGAGGGGGGCACCGCAGCAATGCTAACATCATCAGGCCAGGCAGCATCATTTTTCTCAGTGTTTAACCTGGCGGGAGCAGGAGACCATGTCATTGCTTCATCAGCCATCTATGGCGGCACCTTTAATCTCTTCAATGTGACCATGAGACGCATGGGTATTGATTTTACCTTTGTGGATCCGGATATCAGCGAAGAGGAGTTAAATGCTGCCTTCAAGGAAAATACAAAGGTAGTATTCGGTGAGACTATCGCAAACCCGGCGCTTACTGTTTTTGACTTTGACAAGTTTTCAAAGGCTGCCCACGATCACGGGGTGCCCCTTATCGTGGACAATACCTTTGCCACCCCCATAAACTGCCGTCCCTTTGAGCATGGTGCAGACATAGTTATCCACTCCACCACAAAGTATCTGGACGGACATGATGCCACTGTCGGTGGCTGCATAGTAGATTCCGGAAAGTTTGACTGGATGGCACATGCGGACAAATTCCCGGGACTCACAACTCCCGATGAGAGCTATCACGGCATCACCTATGCTGAGAAATTTGGGAATGAGGGTGCTTTTATCACAAAGTGCACGGCTCAGCTCATGCGTGATCTGGGATCTATCCAGGCACCCATGAATGCATACTTTTTGAATCTGGGTATAGAGTCCCTGGCGGTACGTGTGGAGCGTCACTGTGAAAATGCCCAGCAGGTGGCGGAGTTTTTAGAGGGACATGAGAAGGTGGCATGGGTAAACTATCCCGGACTTCCCGGCAACAAGTACTACGAGAGAGCAAAGAAGTATATGCCTCACGGTACCTGCGGAGTCATTTCCTTTGGGATAAAGGGAGGCAGGGCAGCGGCTGAGAAGTTCATGAAGAACTTAAAGGTTGCCATGATAGCTACCCATGTGGCAGACGCCCACACCTGCGTCCTCCATCCCGCATCTTCAACTCACCGCCAGCTTTCAGATGAGGAGCTTGTGGCAGCAGGAGTGGGACCGGATCTTATCAGACTTTCCGTAGGCATTGAGCACATTTATGATATCGTAGAGGACGTAGCCCAGGCTCTGGAGGCTGTATAGGATGAGCGGGACGCCCATAGTTTTAGCAAGTAACTCACCCAGACGCAGGGAGATATTGACCCAGGGTGGGTATGAGTTTACAGTTGACGCAGCAGACGTGGATGAGAACCTTGGGATCATTGATCCGGCAAAGCTGGTAGAGGCGTTGTCTTTAAAAAAAGCCATGGCGGTGGCGGACAAGTATCCGGACAAAACTGTGATAGGAGCAGATACAGTTGTGGCCATCGACGGGGATATCTTGGGAAAGCCTATAGACGAGTCGGATGCTCAAAATATGCTAAGAGAACTGTCGGGCAGGACCCACCAGGTGGTGACCGGAGTGACAGTGGTTTTACCCACCGTTGACGGCGGACGAGGGCATGAGACCTTTCATGAGATCACGGATGTGACATTTTATGAGCTTTCCGACGAGGAGATCGACACCTATGTATCCACCGGCGAACCATTAGACAAGGCAGGAGCTTATGGCATCCAGGGCCGGGGAGCCCTTTTGGTGGAGCGTATCAGCGGAGACTATTTAAACGTGGTTGGCCTGCCCCTTGCAAGGCTTAGCCGTATCCTTAAAAAATGATCGAAATTAAGAGGCAGATGTATTATAATGTTGCAGTAGTGATAAAAAAGATTCTTCGGACTGT
>CAMOFS010000310.1 GCA_946613735.1 uncultured Lachnospiraceae bacterium
AAAGATCCTTCGCTGACAACCGCATACACAATCCACCAATCCATTTCTTCCAACAGTCACTTCTGCGTATGTCTGTTCAAACTTACTTGATACACTACCTTTAATACAAAGGCATTGGTTACCGTCCCTGTCAAAAACCAACCTTGGCTCTTCGTCAAACCTGATAGCCTTTGAATCAATGTATTCCTTTGCCATATTTATGTCATAAAGCGAAGTCTCCACATTCTTAAGCGAATTCTTAAAATCAAAAAATAACGGCTCCCGTGAGGTTCTTTCAGGCAGCCTGTAGTCCGAAAACTTCTTTGTTATACCTTCCTCCTTCTCCTTCTTTTTTTCACGGCGCTTCATTTCAGCATCGTATTCCTCACGTTCCTTCCGTAATTCCCACTCCTCGTCGGTTTCCTTAAAACACCAAGGTCCGTGCACCTTTTCCCACAACATGAAAAGAGCCGCTTCGTGTGAACACGGCTTTTTATGTTTCTCGAATGAACTCCATCTGTTGCGCCTTGGGTTTGCGGCTTCGCAGGTACAAAAAAAGTATTCCTCGTCCCAGTCATCTGAATAACTACATGGTGCCCCTTTTATTACCGGCTCATACCGTGTGCCGGAGCCTATTACAGCTATGGCCGATGAATCATTGGCCTGAAAATCACGATAATTTCCTTTCTCAATATAATTTTTTGCAGTCTCAAGCTGCTTGGGAGTGAAAAAAATACGCCACTCCTTGACACCTTCCAGATAATCTCTTTTCTCCATATTTATTTCCCCGTTACTATTAACATCTTACATTACACACATAACCTTGGTATATTTTTCCTTCTTATCCCTCATCAGTTCAAAGCCTTGTACTATATCATTGATGGCAAAACGGTGAGTGATAAGGCTCTCGGGATGGATGGCGCCGGAGGCCACACGCTCCAAGGCATATTGCCAGTCATCAGGGAAGGTGGAGTTCCAGGTTCCCAGGACAGTCAGCTGCTGTCGGAGGATCTGCCAGTATGCATCTCGCCCTGCAGTCATGTCTCCGTGGGGATTGCCCACCAGCATCACTACACCAAGAGGACGCGCCATGCGAAGTGCAGTCTCGTAGGTCTCGCTCTTTCCCACACACTCGAAAACCACATCATAGGCCTGCTCACTAACAGATTCATGTCTAGTGTCAGGCTGAGCTACTGATTCCACACCGGCTTTCTCTAAAAACATCCTAACCAAATGTCCTATGGTACCTGTACCTATGACTGCTGCACTCTTTGGAAGATCACTGCCATAAGCCGTCAACGCCCGCCGCATGGCATGAACCGCAACCGCCATAGGCTCCAGCATGGCAGCCTGTTCAAAGTTTACCTCATCAGGCAGATCTATCAGGTTCTTTGTTGGAACCGCCACACGCTCCGCAAAACCTCCGTCGCGCCGGGAACCCAGATAATCATAGCTCCTGCACAGTTCAAAGTGTCCTGCCTCGCACATCTCACATTTCCCGCAGGGGATCAGAGGAAACACTCCCACACGTCTGCCGTCCTCTGTCACTCCGGAAAACTCGTGGCCTATAACCAGTGGCATCTTATGAGCGCCGGTATCATACGCCCTCGGTATATCCGATCCACATATACCGCAGGCACGCACAGACACAAGTGTCTCATTCTCTGCGACCTCGGGCTCAGGCAGCCCGGTCACTTCAATATCCCCTATTTCTTTAAGTAAAAGACCCTTCATAAAAGAATTTCCCTCTCCCTTATCCTCTCAGACTTTTTTCAAACTCTTTTAGATCCTCCGAGGTAGTGATCTTACTATTCTTTTCATCCCCCGGAATAAGAGCAATATCCATGCCAAAAGAAATGGCAGGCTCACAGGCTCCGTTGACTTTCAGGATCTCCTTTGGCAGCAGAGCTTCATTTGCTTTGAGATATTTATCCAGAACATAGGCCTCCGGGGCCTGACCGGCAAAAAGGGTGCTTCGGTCCAAAAGGCCGGTTATACTCTTGCCGTCTTTGGATTCGTAGATAGTGTCTTTCATGGAAAGAACCGGAAGTGCGCCGTCATGACCAGGGCAGGCATCTATCAGTGCGTTTATAAGTTCCGGGGTAAGATGCGGGCGAGCAGCATCATGGACTATGACATAGGTGTCATCCCACTCATCCTCTTCCAGATCAGATGCAATGTCCCTGATTCCATTTAAAATGGAAAGCTGCCTGGTGGCGCCGGGCAGGGAAAACCCCATGAACTTATCTGGCTGATATTGCAGTCGGCTCATGAAAGCCTCTATCTCCCCCTCCCACTCGGGGTCAGCAACGATCCTTACGCCGTCAAGCCTGCTACAACCCATTAGCACATCCAGACTATAAGAAAAAACAGGACGTCCGGCAACCGTGATGTACTGCTTCGGGATCTCCCCGCCCATACGGCTGCCTATACCTCCTGATAAAAAAAGTGCAATATAATTCATTTGATCTCCTATGTGAAAAGATTCTTCGCTGTGCTCAGAATGACGCCAACTTAGTATCTTACTGGGTGGGTGCGGAGGTAATCCTTGTCATCCTCATCCGCATCCAGAGCTGCCCTGT
>CAMOFS010000311.1 GCA_946613735.1 uncultured Lachnospiraceae bacterium
AGAAACCGTCGTTGTAGTTGGAATTGCCGTCAAAGCTAAGGTGAAACCAGTCCTTGTAAGGAGAATCCCACTTTTTCTCCTGCACGTCACGGAAAGCCCAAAAACCACGTCCCACATGGTTAAAGACTCCGTCGACCACCACTTTGATGTCCGCATCATGAAGCTTTTTGCAGACCTCGGCAAAGTCCTCATTGGTCCCCAGTCTGGTGTCGATCTTTTTGTAATCCCTGGTATTGTAGCCATGGGTGTCCGACTCAAATATTGGTGAAAAATAAACCGCTCCTATACCCAGCTTTTTAAGATGAGGAATCCAGTCTATCACCTTTAGGATGTTATGAGTCTGCACTCCGTCATTTTCAAATGGTGCTCCCGTAAGCCCCAGAGGATAAAACTGATAAAAAACTCTCTCAAATGCCCACATGATATTCTCCTAACAATTCTGATTATGTTATTTTTCCATCAACTTCTTTGCCTGCGCCACGGTATCCATGTACATACGTATAAGCTTGTCGTGGTTGGCATCAATAAACTTCTCCGAAATATCACGGTTCTTTTCATTTTCTGTCTGATGTCCCGCAGACTCCATACGTCTGGCAAAATCGTAAAGACTATTGGCTCCGATATTACGGGAGGACGACTTTAAAGCGTGAACGTAAACGGTGTAGTTTTTCCAGTCTCTGTCATCATATGCCTTTATAAGCTCATCCCTCTTTTCCGAGGATATGCCCACAAACATCTTGACCACGTCTAAGTACAGCCGCTCATTGTTACCAAAGAATACCATACCTTCGGACTTGCTGATAAGCTCCTGCTCGTCCTCTTTTTTCTCCTCCGATGATACTGTGGTGTCGCTGTTCTCCGGAAGCATGGCCCTGCGCGGAGCCTCCTCAAAGCCGTCGTCCTTGCTCTTTTCAATGATAAGACTGGGGTCTAAGTGCTTTTTCACCATTCCCTCAAGCTCCTCGCCCCGGACAGGCTTTGACAGATAGTCCACAAAGCCCTCGTTCAGATACATCTCCTTCATACCTGAAATAGCGTTTGCGGTAAGCACTATGATGGGCGAGCCTTCTGACATATTGTGATCCATATCGTGGATCTGGTGAAGGGTCTCGATACCGTCCATCTCCGGCATCATATGATCTAAAAAGATAATGTCGAAATGCTCCTTTTGCATCTTTTCGATGCAGGCAAATCCACTCTTTACCACAGTGACCTTGGACTGGATACCTTTTAAAAGATTGGTGACCACCACCAGGTTCATCTCGTTGTCATCGACTGCCAAAATGCTGGCCTCAGGAGCGATAAAGTCGTTTTCATATACCTCCTGCACTCCCCGGTGGTCCTGTGCGTACTCGGAGATAGTGGTCTCTCCCAAAATCTGCTGTGACAGCTCCACCGTAAAGGTGGTACCCTTTTCGTACACACTGTTGACGGTAAGCCGGCCTCCCATGAGCTTGACCAGCTCGTTGGTGATGGCAAGTCCGAGGCCGGTGCCCTCTATATCCCTGTTTTTGTCCAGATCCAGACGCTCAAAGGTATGATAGAGTCTGTCCATGTCCTCGTCCTTGATACCGATTCCGGTATCTTCTATGATAAACTTTAGTCTGACATACGGAAGATCATTTTTTATGGTGCGCTCGCCACCCACAGTGAAGTGGACGTGACCGATCTTGGTGTACTTTGCGGCATTGTTTAGGATATTTATAAGGACCTGCTTCAGCCTGACCTCATCTCCCAAAAGAGTATCCGGAAGAGACTCATCCACATCATAGAAAAAGTCCAGATTCTTTTCCTTTATCTTGATACGGACCATGGTGGAAACATCATGCACCAGCTCGGAGAGATGATAATCTGCTGCTATCACCTCCATCTTGCCGGACTCGATCTTGGACAGATCCAGGATGTCATTGATGATCTGCAAAAGCGTGGTGCCCGCATGCTGTATATTCTGAGCATACTCAACCACATTCTGGTCACGGCTCTCCCTGAGTATCATCTCATCCATACCCAAAATAGTGTTCATGGGGGTTCGGATCTCGTGGGACATGTTGGCCAAAAAGTCACTCTTAGCATTGCTGGCCTCAACGGCGTCCTCCCTGGCCTTTTCTGCCTCCCTCTGGGAATCGAGAGCCTCTGCCCTTGCAGCAAGAGCGTCATCCTTGGCCTTTTCCGCATCCTCTCTGGCACGCTCAGTCTCAGCCTGAGACTTTTCAAGGGCGCCTATTGTATCCATCAATGTATAATAGTCCGGTGTCTCCAACGTCAAAAAGAGGACGAAACTTCCCAAAATAGCCGTAAAATATGTAAGCATAACATCCTCTGTCTGAGTGGTCTGTATCAGTATCATCCCGGCCACTGCTACAGCAGACACAAGTATGTAGTTAAAGCTCCTCGGCTGATATGACTTTCTGTAGATGATGAGCACGATGAATGCAAACAGGATAAAGTACAGGGCAATAAAATACACCCCATAGACATAAAGAGTATTGTGAACAAATCGACCGGAATCGTCCACATAATAGTAAAAGTGAAAACGCAGATTTAAGATCTGCAGG
>CAMOFS010000312.1 GCA_946613735.1 uncultured Lachnospiraceae bacterium
AGGCGTTGTTACAAAGCCCTTTGCTTTTGAGGCGAGAAAGCGTATGTCATTTGCCCTCGAGGGTATCGAGAAGCTTCGTGACAATGTTGACGCTCTCATCGTTATTCCTAACCAGAGATTACTCGAGCTGGTTGACAGGAAGACTTCCATGCAGGATGCCTTAAAAAAGGCTGACGAGGTACTTCAGCAGTCAGTCCAGGGTATCACGGATCTTATCAATCAGCCTGCACTTATCAATCTGGACTTTGCAGATGTCCAGACTGTCCTTAAGGACAAGGGCATAGCACATATCGGTATCGGCGATGCCAAGGGTGACTCCAGGACTCTCGAGGCAGTCCAGAAGGCAGTTGCTTCACCGCTTCTCGAGACCACCATCAATGGCGCCAGCCACATCATTGTCAATCTTTCAGGCGATGTGGGTATGCTGGATGTCCAGGAAGCAGTCAACTACGTTCAGGATATGACAGGCGAGGATACCCTCGTATTCCTGGGTGTTATGGCTGATGACGAGGCTACCGATCATGTTACGGCTACCATCATTGCTACGGGACTTGATGAGGCTCCCTCCGGGGACGGCGGAGTTTTTTCCGGCCTTAAGTATGCCAACAAGTTCAACAGCACCATGGCTACCAGATCTGCCATGAATACCGGATCACTTGGTGGCATCTCAAAGCCTGCGACAACTGCAGGCTCGGGATTGGGCAGCGGCCTCTCAGGTGTGGGTAGCAGTGCTCCATCCACGCCGGTCAACACCCATCAGGTGTCACCGCAGCCGTCGGCTCCGTCGGGACTATCCGGTATCAAAAAGCCTGAGCAGCCGACCAGCACTGTAGAGGAGCGTGAGATAGTTATTCCCACCTTCCTTAAAAATCAGAAGAGATAGTATATTAACTGACCGGCATGCTTATGTATGCCGGTTTTTGTTTTAAAGATCCTTCGGGCTTTGCCCTCAGGATGACATGGGCTTTTGTTATGTCATTCTGAGCGAAGCGAAGAATCTATTCTTATAGGAGCCAAACGGTTTCTATGATTACACAAAGGGGGACTATATGAAAATACATTTTTTGGGGGCGGACCACGAGGTGACAGGCAGCTGTCATTATGTCGAGGTCGGTAAAAAGCGTTTTTTGGTGGACTGTGGCATGGAACAGGGCGCAGACACCTATGAGAATCAGGACATCCCGGTCAATGCATCGGACATAGACTACGTCTTTGTTACCCATGCACATATCGACCATTCGGGACTTTTACCACTTTTATATGCAAAGGGCTTCCGAGGTACCATCTATTCCACTGAGGCTACCATGGAGCTGTGCCAGATCATGCTCAAGGACTCCGCCAACATCCAGGAGTTTGAAGCTGAGTGGCGCAACAGAAAGGCCAAGCGCGCAGGATTGGAGGAGGTAGTACCTCTTTATTCACTTGAGGATGCACAAAATGTTCTTACACTTTTTTCTCCCTGTGATTATGATGAGAGGTATCCCATCTGTGACGAGATAGTAGTGAGGTTTGTGGATGCGGGGCATCTTTTGGGATCCTCATCCATAGAGTTTATTCTTACGGAAGCCTCCGATACAGGAGAAAAGGAGTCCAGATGCGTGGTGTTCTCCGGAGATATCGGAAATCCGGGCAGGCCGCTCATTAAGAACCCTTCTTATCTTTCAGATGCCGATTATGTCATCATGGAGTCTACTTACGGCGACAAGGAGCATGGCTATATGCCTGACTTTGCAGTGGGTCTGGCAAAGGTTTTACAGGAGACTCTGGATCGTGGAGGAAACCTGGTGATACCGGCTTTTTCAGTAGGACGTACACAGGAGATGCTCTATTATCTCAGAAGGATAAAGGAGGAGCACCTCATTGAGGGACATGATTCCTTCCCGGTATATATGGACAGCCCTCTGGCAGTGGAGGCTACCCATGTTTTCAATGAAAACGTGAAGGAGTGCTTTTCCGATGATGCCAGGAAAATGGTTGAAGCGGGGCAAAACCCCATCGGCTTCCCGGGACTGAGAGTAGCGGTAACTCCCGAGGAATCAAAGCATATCAATGTGGACAAGAGCCCCAAGGTAATTATCTCCGCATCGGGTATGTGTGAGGCGGGACGTATCAGGCACCATTTAAAGCACAATCTCTGGAGAGCAGAGTGTACCATTCTTTTCGTGGGTTTCCAGGTGCCGGGGACTTTGGGAAATCATCTGTTGAATGGCGGTAAGGAAGCCAGGCTTTTTGGCGAGACCGTAAGTGTCCATGCCAGGATAGAGAATCTTCCCGGCGTCAGCGGACATGCGGACCAAAAGGAGCTTTTAAACTGGATCGGTCATTTCAAGGGTGGCAATTTGGAACCTAAAAAGGTCTATGTGGTGCATGGCGACGACTCCATAGTGGACGGCTTTGCAAAGCTTGTGACCGACACCACGGGCTTTGAGGCATATGCGCCTTATTCCGGTGACAGTTTTGATCTTATCACCGGGGCACAGCTTACCATGGGCAGCCGTGTTGCCATGGAAAGAAAGCCAAAGACCTTTGGCAAGGCTTCTTCAAATGTATTTGC
>CAMOFS010000313.1 GCA_946613735.1 uncultured Lachnospiraceae bacterium
AGAAGCTTGAATCATACGGGATTGCTGTGGACATAATCCCCGAGGATCTACAGTGGAGATCGCTGGGAGACTGGCATCACAGAGATTACAGTAAGGAGGAGGCAGAGGAGCTTTACCGGAAATGTCATGGGAAGCTTTACCTGCATCTGTATAGAGATCATCTGTATCACTGCTACAGAGCGCCGGTTATGAATGAAGACGGTTTGATACCTCACTCTGACGGGGATTATTTGGATATTGGATCAATGAGCGTGGAGGATCTGTCACGCAGATTGCCGGAGTTTCTGACCGGGCTTTCCTGCACAAAGAGTTGCTTCTACTGCGACGGCTTCCACGAACAGTCACCCTTCGTAGAACGAGCGGCACAACTATAGACCTGCTATGGCCCTCGTCAAAGGTTTCGTAGTTGTTTTAGTTTACATGCAATACCGGTTTTTGTATAATCTACCTTAGGAAATGTTCAGAAGACGCGATATTCCGATGTTGTTCGGTTACTGTGGATGTATGGGAGGCTTAGCGGTTTGAAAAAAGCAGGGTTATTTACAATAACTGTTCTTATATTGTCTATAATCTTTTTCGGAGTGTTATCACAGAGTGCGCTGCCGGTAACAGCAGCGCAGGCTTATACTGCCAGACCATCGCAAAATGGCAGACTGCACGTGGAGGGCACGGACCTTGTGGATGAAAATGGCAAGGCGGTGCAGCTTCGAGGTGTCAGTACACATGGTCTTACCTGGTATCCCGAGTATATAAATGAAAACCTTTTTAGCCAGGTGAGCAATGACTGGAATGGCAATCTTATCAGACTTGCCATGTATGCCAACGTCTATTGTGACAAGGATGAACGTGAGCAAAGCTATGAGCTTATGAAGCAGGGAATAGATGCCGCAGTTGCTTCCGACATGTATGTTTTGGTGGACTGGCACATACTGGAGGAGGGAAATCCCAACTCACAGATCGATGAGGCAATGGAGTTTTTCGAGCGAATTTCCACAGAGTACGCAGATTGTCCCAATCTTATATTTGAGATCTGTAATGAGCCCAACGGTGAGGCAGGCTGGTATGATGTGCTGGATTATTCCAACAGGGTGATCCCGGTTATCAGAGAGCACATCCCCGGATCCGTAATACTGGTTGGTACTCCCGAGTGGGACAGGAATCTGGGTAGCGCCGTTCTTCATCCCCTTGATTTTGACAACGTCATGTATGTGCTTCACTTCTATACCGCATCCCATCACGAAGGCTTGAGAAACGAACTTGTGAAGGCTCATGATGCCGGGCTCCCGGTTTTTATCAGTGAGTGTGGTATCAGCGAGTCAAGTGGTGACGGTGATCTGGATTTTGCCTCAGCTTCCGAATGGTTTACCTATTTGGACGAAAACAATATCAGCTATGCTGTATGGAGTCTGTCGGACAAAGATGAGTCCTCTGCATTTTTTAAACCGGGCTTTGATCCAAACGGTAAGATAAATGATAAGGATCTTTCCGAAGCGGGACTCTGGGTAAGGGAGCTGATCAGGGGCAACGATCCAAAGTCTATCAGTGCCCCGGATCCGATCGTTAAAAAAGGCAGGGCTTCAGTTTTTAAGGCATGGGTCACCAACTCCCTTGGTGAAAGGGGTAAGACAGCTGTTTACTCCTGGCTTGACTTTTTTGTTATCGCTGCAGGGCTGATATTTTTATTTGTTGTTTTAGGCAGGATCTATGTGGCGATCAGGAAGAAAAAGAGGATTTCCTATGATGATGTGGTCCATACTCAGATAAAGGATGAAAAAAACAAAAGGCAGAGGATCTTTTCCGAGATTACACTGATGCTTTCGGCCTGTACTACCATAATATATCTGATGTGGCGTGTTGTTTACTCCGTGCCTGTTGAGTTTAGCGCTGTTGCCATCGCCTGCAATATCATCCTTTTGGTGGTGGAGATCGTGGGCTTTGCAGAGTCCTTGATACTTTTCAGGAATCTGTTTGGTATGAAGGAGCATCCGCTTCCCTCCAT
This sequence comes from uncultured Lachnospiraceae bacterium, assembly GCA_946613735.1. The sequence goes on from CAMOFS010000313.1 coordinate 2,000, forward strand.
ACCCGATGACTCCTGGCCCGAGGTTGATATATTTATCGCCACATACAATGAGCCGGAGGAGCTTCTAAGAAAGACCATTAACGGCTGCAATCATCTTGACTATCCGGACAAGTCCAAGGTGCATGTATGGGTTTGCGATGACAACAGACGCCCTACCATGCGTGCGCTGGCAGAAAAAATGGGAGTTGGATATTTTGACCGCCCTGATAATAAGGGAGCCAAAGCAGGTAACTTAAATAACGCCTTAAGGCAGACCTCTGCGCCCTATGTTGTGACCATAGATGCGGACATGATAGTAAAAAGCGACTTTTTGCTCAAGACTATTCCTTATTTTATAGATGTAAAGCTTCGTGAGCAGGACAAGCCGGAGGGTGAGAGGATGGCTCTGGGACTTTTGCAGACGCCCCAGTGTTTCTATGACCCGGATGTATTCCAACATGCTTTGTACTCCGAGAGACGGGCGCCCAATGAGCAGGACTTTTTCTACCGGACCATTGAGCCGGCCAAGACCACTACAAACAGCGTGATCTATGGCGGTTCCAACACAGTTCTT
>CAMOFS010000314.1 GCA_946613735.1 uncultured Lachnospiraceae bacterium
GTCAGTGCCCTCTCCTACATTAACCTCCTTGTTGGACTCAAGTGCTTCCTTGTACATTTTTGCCATGACATCTTCAAGGAACAGATATCGTTTCTTTCTGTTAAGGGTCGACTCAAAGCTTGCCATAGCCTCCGGATCCATGGCAAAAAATTCCATCCTCATCCTGGCTATGTATTCAGTCTGCTCACGTTTGACCACAGGATCCTGTACTTTAAGTCCTCCAATTGACTGTATGGCAGCATATCCCTGCTCAAAGATCTTTTGCTTTTCCAAAAACCTCTCGTTTTTCAAAAAGTCCGCGTCGGTATTTGTCTCATGTCCCAAAAACAGCGTAGAAGGCTCTCCGTGACGGTAGAACCATGATATAAAGAATTCCTGCTTTTCCTTGGAATATCCCTCGTTGGTACTAAAAGTATTCAGACGAGACAGATAGGCATGATCATCCAAAAGCTCCTGCTCCACAGTTTTCTTGGCGTCTTTTTTCCTGTCACTGTGCTTGATCCCCTGATACTTTTCCAACAGGCACATGTGCACGAAGGGATCCATGCCCTCCTTACCCACGATCTTTGCAAGCTCTTCATCATTATTATTTAATTCATCTGTAGTATTGTCCAGGTGGGCCTGGGTACCGGTGAGGATCACGGAACGTGATTTCATAAGTCCATCCAATTCCTCCGGTGTCATCCCCATATTGAAATAGTTTGCCGAAAGCTCCCCACCGAGATTCTTCATGGCTTCAACATGTCTGGCAAACTCACGCTCCTCCCTAATGGTCTTTTCACTCTTTCTCTCTTGTTTTACCTCTTTTTCGTGAAGCTCTTTCATCCGGACATAAAAGGCCTCCACCATTTTTAAAGCCTCGGCCTTTCTGGCATCCCCCTCTTTTTTGCCCTTGTGCTCCGGCAGATCCTTGGCATGTATAAAGACATACTTGTCGTACATGACTCTTAGGTCCTCTTTTTTCATGTCGGAAAGCTCAGCGGGCACTTCGGTTTCATTATAAACTGCCTCTATCTCGGCCTTATACTCCTCCTGTTTGTTGCGGATGATCTCCAATTCCTTCTCTAAGGTTCCCTTTTTGTAGAGCATCTTAAGTGATGCTCCCTTCTCGGAATACAAAAGGGAAACATAGGTAAGGGGATCCATCCCTTCCTTCTTTCCATAGGTATTTTCCCATACGGTTTTGATATGTGTCTCAATGGACTCCCTGCCCTCGATCCGGTAATTCATAAAGCTCTGATCCAGGTATGTAGCCATCTGTTCGGAATAATGGGACACCTTCTCTGCTCTGAGTCCCGAGAGACTATCCTCGGTCTCCTTTAGCTTGTCAAGTTCATCATCCCAGTTTTCAAGCTCACCAAGATCCGAAGCGTAGTGGTCGGCCAGATACTGCTGAAGCACAAACTCAGGGATACCACTCTTTTTCGCGGCATCCATAAGCACTCCTACCGTATCGTTTAGCTTTTCCATATAGAGATCAAATGCATCATCATCCTTTTCTTCAGTGATCTTCTTCCAGACCTCGGGATCCTGCTTTAATCTCTCAATAACAGGTGCAAATTTTCCTCCGTCAAAATCCATCAGCCTTTGGGTTCGCTCGGATACTCTTTGGTGTAAGGCTTCTGCCTCGTTTGCAAGAGCCTTTTTACTCTCAGTGGTGGCCTTTGAAGACCTGACATAATCCGTAAATTGTGCCATGGTAAGCGCCCACTCATCATCATTTTCGGAGCACATGGCTTTCTTCATGCGGCTGCGGAAATCCTTTTTTTCCTGATCGGACAGATGCATATATGATGCCGAAAGTGTCTCTTCAAAGTCGATATATCTGGCCGAAAACCTGTCTCCGAGGTTTTTTAATCCGCTCTTATATTCTTCCGATTCATATTTTAAAAATGTTTCTTCTCCCGCTCCACCGGTAGACATAAGCTCTGCGTCCATTCCCATCAACCTGATCTCAGACAGGATGTCATCTTCGGTTATTTTTCCCATTCCCATGTATCCGGGCAGATCCGGAGCTTTATCATTAAGAGCTTTATTTATGGCTGCCTTTATATTATCCCTTGCAGCCTTTTGCTCAGGAGTCTTTTTATCCTTGTCATAAAGGGCGGGCAAAAATCTGGCACAATCGGCGGCACATCCCTGTTCCTCCAAAAGCTCCCATACCCTTCTGGCGTACCTGAGACGGCGCTCCCTTTCGGTCAGCTCGAATTTGCCCTGGAAAAACCAGCGATCCTTTCCTTTTACCCTGTTATACTGATAGTTGATCTCCTTAGCTTCCTGTGACACATTCTCTGTAAACATAACAAGCTTCCGTGTCCTTTGGATCTTTGCGGCATCTTCGTCGGGCTTGTCCTCCTGCTTTATTGGCTTTTCCTTGACCACCGGCTCCGTGACGCTTTCCTGTGCTGTCTCGGTTTTAGACGCTTCAGCCTTTTTAGACTTATCTTCCTTGGACTGTACAAGCTCCTTGGCCTTTTGATCCACCAGTTTTTTCATGGTTTCAACACGTTTCGATCCATGTTCTGGTTTTTCCCATTCT
>CAMOFS010000315.1 GCA_946613735.1 uncultured Lachnospiraceae bacterium
TATCATCAAGCTCTGCATTGTCCACCTCGATGTGACCGTAGATCTCATCATCAAAGGAGGTAGTGCCCTCACGGGGATTATTTTGTCTGATAACAAAGGGCTTGCCCTCATCTAAATTCTTTTTTATCTCCTCGGGTGACAGATGCAGGCAGTGCTTGTCGTAGATAGTATAGGTCTTGCCCTCATCATCGGTGGTCTGTGCCAGGGAAGCAAGACGCTTTTCATCACAAAAGCAGTAATACGCCTCGCCCTTTTCTATAAGCTTTTTTGCATAATCCATGTAGATACCGGCAGCCTGACGTTCACTCTGGACATAGGGACCCACGCCCCCGTCCTTGTCCGGGCCCTCGTCATAGGAAAGGCCAGCCGCCTCCATGGTGCGATATATGATCTCCTCAGCTTCATCCACATAACGCTCACGGTCTGTATCCTCTATACGGAGGATAAAATCGCCGTCCTCATGCTTGGCAATTAGATATGCATAAAGTGCTGTCCTTAAGTTTCCTACATGCATGCGTCCTGTAGGTGAGGGCGCGTATCTTGTTCTGATCTTCATTTCTTTGTCCTTTCATAATTTGTATTTCTCATCCCGATAAGAGCTCCACCACCACACTTATCAGCCTCGTTTCAATCAAAAGGTTTAAGTGGAGGGGCGGATATCCGCCAGGGAGATTCCGCAGATCTTGTCAACTGATGAAATTATCTCCATGACCTCGGGAGTATAGTAATTGTGCTCCTTCATCATCCGGTCGATCTCAATACGCTCGCTCTTTACGGCGTTAAGATTTTCCTCCTTGGATAACATCACCTTTTTTCGCCTGATATTTAAACTGTGATAGAGTTTATCCATCACATCATCATGGGCAATGGCCGCCACCTGGTTTTTCCATACTTTTTTATCATACAGATCCAGCTTATCCAAAAGCCTCATAAGTCTGGCCATGAAATAATCATAGTCATCGTTGTCCTTCGCATACTGCTCCTTTGCCCTGACCATCTGGCTGTATCTGTCCCAGAGGTAGTTTAGCTCAGCCGCGGTGGTGACACCGTACTTTTCCTGCTCATAGGTGATGGCTCGGGTGACGTTGGCGTACTTCATCCTCACAACGTTTAGGGCGGAAATGGTCTTATTTGTCTCCCTTATCAGCTTTCGGTTACGCTTTCTGTTGCCGGAGCCACGCAAAAATATGATAAAAACTCCCGTAGCCGTGGCAAATAAAAGCACTAGCAGATAGCCGGATATATCAATGCTAAGATTCTGGCTTATGATGATAAATAAGATCAAAAATGACATAAAGGTAATGGACATAAGGAGGGTGATCCTCTTTATCAGCCTGTTGGAGGCTGCGATCTGATCCCTTTCAATATCATACTCACTCTTTTTTCCTTCCAGGGCATGCATGTTTTTTTGTTCCCTGGACTGGTAGAGCTCGTTTTGCTGCATTCGCTTTATGACATCCGGTATACGGTCCTCATCCTCAGCTATCATCATAAACTGCTCGTCGGAAAGAGGAGGCGTCTGCTCTTCATAATACTTCCTTGACCGCTCCAGGTCCTCGATGTTTTTGGCCACCAGGTACAGATCGTCCTTTTTTACCTTGGGAAGATTCCTGATGGTATTGATATCCTCCATATAGTGTGTCAACACACCGATCTCTGCATCCTGCGCCTGGATCTGTTTGGTGAGTGCAATGATCTGTTCGCAGGAATCAAGGATATAGTGGACTATCTTTTGCGGATTGTCCCACTCATCTATGGCCTGGATCTCCTTTAGCACCTTATTAAAGGAGGCATCCAATTCTTCTTTCTTTTTATTTTTCTTCTTAAAAAGACTCAACTCTTGCTAATCCTCTTATAGTTATCTTTAAAGCCCAAAAAGATGTAGTTAAGCTGCTCCATATAAGAGCTTTGGTCGCTGTAATCTCCCCTAAGTCTCTTAAGCCTCGCCTCAAATTCCTTTACCTCAGCGGCCTCACCTACCCGGTTTATCTCCTCTCTTATCTCTGCCTGTCTGGGCTCAGGGATGTGATATTTTTCTGCCAAAAGCAAAAACCTGCTGTCGTCATCCATCAAGGCTGCTGAAAAAAGCATCCCTGAAAGTGCCTCCACACTTTTGTTTTTTAAGAAAGCGATCTCATAATTCTCCGAGGCCTCCTCAAAAAACATAAGCCACGCATAGGCACAGGCCTTGTTAAAGCAAATATCTGCCACAAGACTGTCATCAAGAGTACTTCCGGAAGAAAGGATGTTGTCATAGGCATAAATGGCATCCGTAAGCTTATTTGCCTTTAAAAGCTCGTCCGCCCTCACCTTTTTTCTCTCATCATCCGAGAGGCTCTCAAGCTTTTCTATCACATCTATGGTCTCACGGATCTCCCGGGAAGTAAGATAGCCGCAGCCCGATAAAAGCCTGGTTACAAAAAGATGAAGCGGCACCCGCTCTTCCATGGCAATCATAAGCTTATCATATAGCTCCTCATCCAAAAGCTCATCACGGATCCATTCACAAAGCTCTTTTGACATAAG
>CAMOFS010000316.1 GCA_946613735.1 uncultured Lachnospiraceae bacterium
TACAATGTACTGTTTTAGTTGATGATAAAATAACACTTACACTTCATATAGTCAACTATTATAATCTCTTTTTTCGTGCCAAATTTGTGCCAAAATGGGATAAAACAAGACAGAACCAGACAGGCGTGAAATGTTGAAAAGCAAAGGTTTTTGATGCTTGACAAAGGACTATAAACCATTATTTTGTAAACTTGATGTTTACATCTTCAAAAAGGGCCTTTTTTCCTATACGCAGTGTTACATTTGCTGCCTGAATCATTGCTATCTCCTTATTCAATTCCGCCCCGGAAGGACGGGTATTTTTCCCGACTGTAAAAAAATCGTACCGTCAAAACAACGATACGATTATACTCGGATTTTATCCATATTGCAATTATATTTTCATTTAGCATGGGACAGCGGCATTTCTTCTCCCTCCTGTCCTCTTCGTGCACGGTCGTTGGTATCCAGGGATGCACCAAAGACAAAGAACCTGTCATAAAGATACTCTGTAACAAAATTCAAAAGCATGGTAATAACCATAACTATGAAATCATTTACCCCCACAGTCTCTGCCAGATAGTTGCCCCCAATGGTGGTCACGGGAGTAAACACTGCGTAAAATGCTGCCACCTTTAGCATGGCGATGGGCACATTATTGGCCGACTGAAAGGTGAACTGTCGATTGAGTGTAAAGTTCCACAACACCGAAAGCACCAGTGCCGTCAGATAACAGAACCAGTACGGACTGTCTGTCAAAAGCTCCAGCACCGAAAACACCACCGTCTCCACCAGTCCCGCAGATATCGAAAACAGCGTGAACTTTATCGCCCTCATGGTTTCTTTTTTCTTTTCCATATGATCCTCCTGATATTTAGGCAGTCAGTCGAGGCATTCTTCGACCGACTACCCTCAGTTAACAGAATTAAGCCTTGCGAAGTTTTTCTTGTTCATGCGGTAGAGGTCTTTGAAGACCTCAAACTGCCGGTCGTAAACATCCTTATGCTTGTCCCGCGGATAAAAGATCTTTTCCGCAGGAATGAGCCCCGCTATATCCTCCATGGTATCCACCACCCCAAGTCCTACTGCCATGATGGCTGCGGCACCAACGGATCCAACGTTTTGCGGGCTGTTTACCACCTCAATGGTATGTCCCGTGATATCAGCCAAGATCTGGCTGGTCACATCCGAAAGGGCTCCGCCTCCCACAAATCTGACAGGATCCTTGATATCGATCTTTTTCTTCTGGCACTCAAGCATCCATCTGATGTGATAGCACACTCCTTCAAGGACAGCCCTTATCATATCCCGCTTTCCGTTTTCAAGAGATACATTGAAAAACATGCCTCTGGCACATGGATCCTCAAAGGGACAGCGGTTACCGTGAAGCCAGGGAGTAAAGATCACTCCGTTTGCTCCGGCAGGCTCCTCTGCCACTACCTGGGTCATGTACTCGTAGAGGCTGGTATAAACCTTTTCCGGAGATCCTGTGATGTCGTTATGTTCAAGATAGACTCCGATCTCATCAAGAGCCAGGTGATTTTTCACCCACTCCAGACACTTCCCGGCAGTCTCCATCTCAGCGAAATAGTTGTACTTGTCGGCCTGAGCTCCCACGATGGCGGCGATCATGTTGTCCGCATCCACCATCTGGTGATCAACTATGGTAATAACCCACCCGGAAGTTCCGGAATAAATATGTGTATCTCCCGTCCTGACACAGCCTGCTCCCACTCCTATCAGCGTGGCATCTCCGCCACCGCCAAACACCGGTATGCCCGGCACCAGTGAAAGCTCCTCTGCCGCCCTGGGCAAAAGCTCTCCGGCCTTGTCCGTGGTGGCTATGATCCTGGGAAGATGGGACATATTTATCCCAAACATACCACAAAGCTTTTTGCTCCAGCCCCGGTGTCCCTGCCTGGTATCGTACAAAAGTGTGCCGTAAGCCGAGTCCTCGGTCATCACAAACTCGCCGGTACACCTAAGGATGAAATACTCCTTTACATCAAGCCACTTGTGGATCTTTGAAAACACCTCAGGTTCGTGGGCTTCAACCCATTTGTACTTCCACATGGGATCCTTAACCGAACTGGATACCGCACCTGTTATCTTTAGTGAAGGGATAAGCTTTAAGATATTAGCTCCTGCGATCTGTACGCCGTTTGCGATACCGCGTTTAATCTCCTCTGTTGCACGCTGGTCCATATAGCTCATGGGACGCCTCAGTGGATTCCCATCCTTATCTACCAGCACCAGTCCCTGCATCTGGGAACAAAATGAGATACCGCTTATCATGTTCGCGTCAATACCGCTCTTTTTTAAGACTGTTTTTGTGGACTCCTTCATAGCAGTCCACCATTCCTCGGTGTCCTGCTCTGCTCCCCCGTTGTCCAAAACATATAGACCGTACTCATAGGTAGCGCCGGCGATAAGCTCTATGCTTTTATCTATCTTAAAAACACAGGTCTTTATACCGGTGGTGCCTATATCGTAGGCGATCACGTATTTTTCTGACATTTACTCTCTCCCTGATTCTCGATTGC